>NZ_JBHTIZ010000025.1:0-163887 GCF_042677265.1 Flavobacterium myungsuense
GTTCAGTATATCAATAAATTCATTTTTGACAGACCTATAAACAATATTAAAAATCAAATAATTTAATTACACCCAACGGGTTTGTAATTAATAAACTCAATTAATAAAATACCACAAAAATTAATCCAAATGAAACTAAAACCTATGGAGCCCATTAGGGTTTTTCCTAATGAAGAATTTAAAGAACTATTTTTTGAAGATAATTTAAAACTTCGATATGCTATTTCAAACAAAGGACGAATAATAAGTTTTAAAAAAGAAATAAAATTTGGACGTTTGCTTAAAGGAAGTACTGTAGATGGCTATAAAGTGTTTAAATACAAAAAATTTAACAACGGTAAAGTTACCAACAAACATTTCTTTTTTTGTAAACTTATTGCCGAATATTTTATCCCTAAGACGGCTGAAGACCAAACTTATGTTCTACATTTAGACCGAAAACGGGATAATGACGATTACAGAAATCTAAAATGGGCTACTAGAGAAGAAATGATAGAACACAGCAATAAAAGCCCACATGTTCTTGAAGCGAGAAAAAATTTATTAGAACACAATTTAAAATCTAATGGCGCAAAATTGACCGTTACAAAAGTAATGCTCATAAAAAAATTACTTGCAAAACCAGAGCAAAAAACAAGACTTAAAATGATTGCCAAACAATTTGGTGTTAGCGAAATGCAGATTCGACGTATAAAAAGTGGTGAGAATTGGGGGCATATTAATGTCTAATTCTTAAAAAGATTACATTAAATTTAATTCAGGATGAGATTTATTTTAAATTAAAAAAAGTACTTCGTTTTATAAATTAAATTTCTAAATTTATACTCTTAACAATACAATCAACACTACTAAACGTAATAAACATGAAAATAGCACTTTTTACCAATGAATTCCCGCCTAATATATATGGTGGAGCTGGCGTTCATATTGATTTTCTGAGTCAAGAATTAGCAAAATTGGGACAAATAGAAGTGCGATGTTTTGGTGACCAAAAGGTTGCATTAGAAAACATGAATGTGGTTGGAATTACTTCTTCTCTGACAAAAATGGAAGACCCTAATAATGCTCATATTAAAATGTTTCATAATTTAAGTAAAAATGTAGAAATGGCTCAAGCCACTCCAGATACTGACATTATTCATTGTCATACATGGTATAGTCATCTCGCTGGAATTTTTACTAGAGAACTTTTACAAGTACCTTTAATATTAACTACCCATAGTTTAGAAACACACCGCCCTTGGAAAGTAGAACAATTAGGTAATGGTTATTTTTTATCCAGATGGATAGAGCAAAGCGCCTACAAGTTAGCAGATGGAATTATTGCCGTGAGCGAACAAATGAAAGAGGATGTAATTGAAGCTTATGGTGTTGCTAAAGAAAAAGTAACTGTAATTCATAACGGAATAGACCCAGAATTTTATAAACCCACTTTTGACAACTCTTTGCTTGAAAAATACGGAATTGATCCAAATATTCCGTTTGTACTTTTTGTGGGACGAATTACACGTCAAAAAGGAATTTCACAACTTATTGCTGCTGCAAAACACTTCAACAAAAATTCGCAAATAGTTTTATGTGCTGGAGCTCCTGATACTAAAGAAATTGAGCTCGAAACCGAAGCTTTAATTGCCGATTTACGTAAAGAAAGAGATGGAGTCATATTAATTTCTGAAATGCTTCCTAGAGAAAAAATAAAAGTATTATACAGCCACGCAAGAGTATTTGCTTGCCCATCATTATACGAACCTTTTGGCATCATAAATTTAGAAGCGATGGCCTGTGAAACTCCTGTTGTAGGTAGTCATGTAGGGGGAATTCCAGAAATTATTGTTGAAGGAACAACAGGATACTTAGTTCCTTTACAAAGTGTTTCTAGAACCGACTTTAATCCTTTGAATCCTGAAGCATTTCAAAAAGATTTTGCCTCAAAAGTTAATTTACTTTTAGATGATGAAGCCTTGGCAACTGCTATGGGAAAAGCGGGTCGAATTAGAGTTTTACAAATATTCAGTTGGGAATCTATTGCAAAAATAACTTTTAACTATTATCAAGAAGTAATTTCAAAATTCAAAAAAGAACAAGCTTAGGATTTAATTTTTCTGAATTTAAACGGATTCTTTCATTAATTTGAAATAACGTACCTTTGCCGAAAATAGAAATAAATGAGCACTTTCGAGCAATTCAATCTACCTAAATCAGTACAAAAAGCAATTGATGAATTAGGGTTTACCACACCTACTCCAATTCAGGAGAAATCATTTGCCGTGATTATGTCAGGTCGAGACATGATGGGTATTGCGCAAACTGGTACAGGTAAAACTTTTGCTTATTTATTGCCGTTGTTGAAATTGTATAAATTTGTTCCAACCCATACTCCCAAAATTGTCATTCTAGTACCTACTCGAGAATTAGTGGTTCAAGTAGTTGAAGAAATTGAGAAATTAACCAAATACATGTCAGTTAGAACCTTAGGGATTTATGGCGGTGTAAATATTAATACCCAAAAAACAGCGGTATATCAAGGAATCGATATTTTAGTAGGTACTCCGGGAAGAACCATGGATTTGGCCTTAGACAATGTAATTCGATTTGACGAAACCTCGAAATTAGTTATTGACGAATTTGACGAAATGCTAAACTTAGGTTTCAGAGTGCAACTCACAGCTATATTAGCCATGATGAAACCAAAACGTCAAAATATATTATTTTCGGCAACAATGACTGATGAAGTTGATGCCGTTTTGAATGACTTTTTCGATTTTCCTGAAGAAGTTAGTTTAGCGGCATCGGGAACACCATTAGAGAACATCAAACAAATTACTTACGAAGTTCCGAATTTTAATACCAAAATAAATCTACTCAAACATTTATTGTCTACAAATGCAGACATGAGTCGTGTGCTTATTTTTGTAAATAACAAAAAAATATCAGACATGCTTCATGAAAGTATCGATGAAGATTTTGAAGGACAATTTGGCGTTATCCATTCTAATAAATCTCAAAATTATCGATTGAGTACGATGGCATCTTTTCAAGAAGGAAATTTGCGTGGTATTATAACTACCGATATTATGGCAAGAGGTTTGGATATTTCAGATATTACTCATGTTATTAATTTTGAAATTCCCGAATATCCTGAATTATATATGCATCGAATAGGTAGAACAGGTCGTGCCGATGCTACAGGTACCGCCATAAGTTTCTTTACGCCAAGAGAAGAGGAGTTTAAAATGGAAGCTGAGGTACTTATGAATAAAGAATTAGTGATTGAACCTTTTCCTGAAGAAGTACCTATTTCTCTTAAACTTATTGGCCCCGAGAAAGACAAACAGCCCATTAAATTTTTAATGAAAAAACCAAAGTTAGATGGCGATGGTGCTTTTCATGATAAAGCTAAAAAGAACAAAAAGGTGAATCTAGGCGGACCATCAAAAACCAAAAAGAAAACTCATGGTTCAGTTAATAGAAATATGCTAAAAACTAGAGACAAGAAAAGGAAAGACAAAAAATAACTTCAAAAAAATACTACTTAAGTATCTGTTTAATGTTAATTTTTTTGTATTTTTAATATTCACATTAGTATAAATTTTTTGAATGACTTTTGAATATGAAAGAAACTAACTCGACATATGAAGAATTACTCAAAAAAGTTAAAAAACTAGAGCTTGAAAATAATCAATTAAAAGAAATTGATAAATCAATAACCAACTTTGAATTCTTCATTAATGAATCGCTCGATTTAATTTGTGTTGCGAGTAAAGACGGTGTTTTCAAAGAAATTAATTCCTCTTTTCAAAAAGTTTTAGGATATTCAAAAAAAGAAATCAACTCGAAAAATCCCTTTACTGATTTTATCCATCCAGAAGATAAAGCAAAAACATATTTAGAAATAAGCAAAATTACCCCAAGAAATCCATCGGTAGATTTTGAAAACAGATATCTTAAAAAAAACGGAGAAATAGTTTTTTTTCAATGGAGAGCGAGTTTAAATTCTGTAAACAATTTAATTTATGCAATTGCCAGAGATATAACCGAAATCAGAAATTCAGAAGGCAAACTAATTGCCAGTGAAAAATTATTAAATGAGGCTCAAAAAATTGCAAAAATTGGGAGCTGGGAATTCAATTTAATTACAAATGAGTTGCACTGGACTAATGAATTATATGAGATATACGAATTAAAAAAAGAACCCAATCCAAAACTATACTTAGACTATTTATCAAGACTTCCTAACGAAGACATTACACATTTACAAGAAAAAATAGAACAAACAGTAGAACACAAAAAACCTTATGAAATTGAGCATCGTGTGATGCTGCCAAATAATAAGGTAAAATGGGTTTATGGAACTGGAATTCCTATTCAAGATATAAAAGGAAATGTTTATGGATTGAGAGGAATTTGTCAAGATATAACTGAAAAAAAGCATATTGCCGAGACTCTTAAAGAAAAAGAACAAAAAAATCATGAAGCACTTATAAATAGTACTGACGATTTGATGTGGAGCGTTGATAGCGATTTTAAACTTATTGTGGGCAATAAAACCTTTATTAACCAAATGAGTGAAAAATATGGAATGATTTTAGAAAGAGGCAGCAATTTATTAAATCCAAAGTATTTCGAAGATGATTATTTAAAATTTTGGAAAGAACTTTATAGTAAAGGATTGTGGGGTGAGCCAACAAAAATAGAGGTTTTAGTGCCAAAAACCGAGCAATTAGAAAGTAACTTGCTCGAAATCAATTTAAATCCAATATATAATGAAGAAAATATAATAGGAATTGCCTGTATCGCTAGAGATATTACTGAAAGAAAGAAAGCTGAAAATGATTTATTAGAAAGCGAGGAAAAATACAGAGTTTTAGTCGAACAGGCATCCGACGGAATATTAATTGCTGATGAAGCTGGTAAATTAATTAATGTAAACGCAAGCCTAAGTAAATTAACCCACTATTCTGAAAAAGAATTGCTAAATATGTCGATTTATGATTTTACAATTCCAGAAGACATAGAAAAAAATCCTTTTCATTTTAGTGATTTAAAAATGGGAAAAGTCGTTATTACAGAAAGGATTATGAAGGGCAAAAATGGCATCTTATTTCATGTTGAACTTACTTCTAAATTATTATATGACGGAAGACTTCTTGTTTTTGCAAGAGATATTTCGAGACGAAAAAAAATTGAAAATAAATTAATAGAAAGTGAACAATTTTTAAAAGAAACTCAGATAATTGCAAGTCTCGGAACGTATAGTATTGATGTAATTACTGGAAAATGGACGAGATCAGAGGTTTTAGATTCAATTTTTGGTATTGATTCAAATTATAATTTAAATTCTGAAAATTGGATGAATACCATTGTTCATACCGATTGGCAAAAACCAATGATTGATTATCTTACCAATGAAATTATAGATAAAAAAAAATCATTCGACAAAGAGTATAAAATTATTCGAGTAAGTGACAAATCAGAACGCTGGGTACTTGGTAAAGGAAATATGAAGTGGGAAAATGACAAACTTATTTCTGTTGTAGGAACAATTCGAGATATATCAGAACGAAAGCAAAATGAAAAAAAACTTCAGGAAAGTGAAAATTGGTATCGCGGATTATTAAATAATCTTGATGCAGGTGTTGTAATTCACAATGCAGATACTTCAATTATGATGAGTAATTCTAAAGCATCTGAACTACTAGGCTTGAGTGAAGAACAATTAAAAGGTAAGCAAGCCATTAATCCAGTTTGGAAATTTATAAATGAAGATAATACTGCGCTACAATTTGAAGAGTATCCTGTTAATTATATACTTAACAGTAAAAAAGATATAAAAAACTTAATTATTGGTGTAATACGTCCTGATGTTAATGATTTGATTTGGCTCATTGTAAATGGATTTCCAGTTATTGACAATGAACATAAAGTAAATGAAATTGTAATTAGCTTTATTGACATTACTTCAAGAAAAGTGACTGAAATAGAATTAATTAAAGCAAAAGAAATAGCAGAATCGGCAAACAAATCTAAATCCGATTTTCTTGCTAATATGAGTCATGAAATTCGAACCCCATTAAACGGAATTATAGGTTTTAGTGATTTATTATTAAAAACAAATCTTGAAAAAAACCAATCAGAATACATGCATACTGTTAAAGAATCTGCTAATACTTTAATGGAGATTATTAACGATATTTTAGATTTTTCGAAAATAGAATCAGGAAAACTAGAACTCAATATCGAAGAAATTAATCTTTTTGAGTTGTTAAATCAAGTAGTCGATTTGTTTAAACATCAAGCCATTATAAAAAATATTGATTTAATTTTATCTATTGAAAAGGAAGTTCCCGAATATATTTTTGTTGACCCATTACGTTTAAAACAAATAATAGTGAATTTAATTAGTAACGCTTTAAAGTTTACTCCATTGGGGTCTATTACTATAACTATTAAACAACTCCAATTGTTAAACGAGAAATTATCGACACTTTATTTTTCAGTAAAAGATACCGGAATTGGTATAAAACAGCAAAATCAAGAAAAAATATTCTTTTCTTTTGTACAAGAAGACAATACCACCACCAGAAAATTTGGTGGCACTGGATTGGGTTTGGCTATTTCGAATCAGTTATTAGGTTTAATGAATAGTAAACTGCAACTCGTTAGTGAATTTGGAAAAGGAAGTGATTTTAACTTTACTTTACAAGTCAAGAAAGCGAAAGGAATTTCAGTACCAAAAATTAAATTAAATACAAAAAATGATACTATAGTTATTAACGACACAATAAAAATTTTGGTTGTTGAAGATAATAAAATAAACATGTTTTTAACTAAAACATTACTAAAAAGAATACTTCCAAATTGTATTATTTTTGAAGCATATACAGGAGATGATGCTATTAAAATTTTTAAAAGTGAAGCTTTAGATTTAATATTAATGGACATACAAATGCCCGAAAAAAACGGCTATGAAACAACTACCGAAATTAGACGATTAAAGAATAATACTACAATTATAATCATTGCATTAACAGCAGGAATCATGTTAGATGATAGAGAAAAATGCATTAAAGCTGGTATGAACGATTATATCACTAAACCCATTATTGAATGTGAGTTAGAGAAAAAAATAATTCAGTGGTTAAATAAATAAAAAAACAATTCAAATAAATCTTACAACTTACTAATATAACTTCCATACATATCTTTAAATTGGTAACCGTCTGAAAGTCTATCTTTACTCAGTTTATTGTATTCTACTAATCCCCAAAGAATAAATTCTTTCATGAAATTTTTTTCGTGGGCATCAACATTTGGCTGATACTTTTTAATTAAAATTTCTAAAGGAATTATGGCGTCTAAAATTTTCTTATACTCTTCATCAGAACAATCGTCGAGCAATTCGAATCCACTTTCAGTAAAAAACCAATCTATAATATCAGAATAGGCGTTTCTTTCTTCTTGTTTTTCTAGCTTTTCAATTTTAGGAAAATAAGCAGGAAAAAAAGTATGTATGGCATCACCTATTAAATGTTGTGCCACCTCGGCTGCTCCTTCTTGTTCGCCTTCATAAACCAATTCTACTTTTCCAGTTATTGATGGTATGATTCCCATAAAATCAGATAATCGTATTGTAGTGGTGTCAGCTCCAGATTTTAGTGCACGTCGCTCGGCAGTACTGACTAAATTTTCTAAAGCAGTTATACTCATTCTAGCACTAACGCCACTTTTATGGTCAATATATTCGCTTTCACGTGCTTCAAAACTAATTTGTTCCAATAAATCTCTAGCTAATGAAGGAATGAAAACCAAATCACTTTGAGTTGCATCGATTTTAGCTTCTTGCTCAGTTATTGTTCTGGCAATTTTAATAGTATCTGGATAATGAGTAAGTATTTGAGACCCAATTCTATCTTTTAAAGGAGTTACAATACTACCACGATTGGTATAATCTTCGGGATTGGCAGTAAAAACAAATTGCATATCTAAAGGCATTCTTAATTTGAAACCGCGAATTTGTATGTCGCCTTCTTGTAAAATATTGAACAATGCCACCTGAATTCTAGCTTGCAAATCGGGTAATTCGTTTATAACAAAAATACAACGATTGGCTCTTGGAATCATTCCAAAGTGTATCACACGATCATCAGCATACGATAATTTTAAATTAGCCGCTTTTATAGGATCTACATCGCCAATTAAATCAGCAACGGTGACATCTGGAGTGGCTAGTTTTTCAAAAAAACGTTCACTTCTATGAATCCATTTTATGGGTGTCGAATTTCCTCTTTCGGCAATCAAATCTTTGGCAAATCGTGAAATAGGCTGTAACGGATCATCGTTTATTTCAGAGCCATCAACAATTGGCATATATTCATCTAACAGTTCTATCATTTTTCGAGCCAATCGCGTTTTTGCCTGACCTCGAAGCCCTAATAAATTAATATTATGTCTTGATAAAATTGCTCGTTCTAATTCTGGAATGACAGTATTCTCAAACCCATGAACGCCTTCAAAAACGGGTTTCCCTGACTTGATTTTTTCACGAAGATTATTTCTTAACTCGTCTTTAATGCTTTTGCTTTGATATCCTGATTGAATTAATTCACCTAATGTGTTTATATTGTTCATTATTATATTTTAAATTGTAATTGATTATTGTAATTGAAATCGATTCTATTTTACTCTCTTCTTCCTATTGGCTTCATAATCTTCAAAAATCATTTCACCCAAACCTTTTAATCCGGTGTAAAAAGCTTTCCCTTGATTGGCTTCAGTAAACCGATTGACGAATTTTTGTAGGTACGGATCGTTGGCAATCATAAAAGTGGTAATGGGAATATGCAGTTTACGGGCTTGTTGTGCCTGATTGTAACATTTATCTACAATGTATTCATCCAATCCGTTGCTATTCATGTAATAGGAACCGTCACGCTCACGAACACAACTTGGTTTTCCGTCGGTAATCATAAAAATTTGCTTATTGGTATTCCTTTTTCTTCGCAATAAATCCATAGCAAGTTGCAAACCAGCAACAGTATTGGTATGATAAGGACCAACTTTTAAATAAGGTAAATCCCGAAAAGGTATTGTCCAAGCATCATTTCCAAAAACCAGAATATCTAGAGTGTCTTTAGGATAACGAGTAGTTATTAATTCGGCTAGAGCCATAGCTACCTTCTTTGCTGGCGTTATGCGATCTTCGCCATATAATATCATACTATGACTAATGTCTATCATTAAAACGGTACTCATTTGCGACTTGAATTGCGTTTCTTCAACAATCAAATCATTTTCGGTAAGTTGAAAACTTTCTACGCCATTATTAATTTGAGCATTTCGCAAACTTTCTGTTAAAGAAATTCGTTCTAAACCGTCACCGAAATGAAATTCTCTAAATTCTCCTATATGCTCGTCACCATTTCCGGAATGTTTTGATTTGTGATTGCCACTACCGCTGCGTTTTAAATTCCCGAAAATTTGATCTAATGCCTGCTGGCGAATGGCTCGTTCTGTTTTTGCAGTAATGCCAGTTCCGGTAGTGCCATCATCTTTCAATTCATCACGTATATAGCCTTTTCTCTTTAAATCTTCAATAAAATCATCAATAGTATAGGCTGAATCTGTGAGTTTGTATTCCTTATCTAAAGCACGTAACCAATCTATAGCTTCATCAAAATCGCCAGAAGTGTGTGTAATTAATTCTTTGAAAATTTCAAAAAGTTTATCAAAAGGCGATAAAAATGGTGCTTCATATTGCTTGAAGCGGAACCCTTTTTTAGTATTGTCATTCATAGACCATAAAATTAATTTATTTAGAAAGGCACACGGAAAAACACTTATTAATTTTTAGTTAAAGTATTAAAACAGAAATAATTTAAAACTAGGCTTTTAACTAAACTGCTTGTAAAATATAGTCTTCTCTATTATAAAACCATAGTATAGAAACTATAACATAAAATTAAGTGATAAAATTATAAATTACTTATAAATTTAAATACTTTTGCAAACTTAAATTCAAATTCTAAATTTAAAATGAAATCGATGATTCACGAATACCAAAAAAATGTTTTAACCATGAGTAAAAAAATTGTATTAGTACTTGCAGTTGTTGCAGTAATACTTTCATGTAATAAAGCCGGAGATAACGAATATATAGTTACAGGTACTATTAAAGGTATTGATAATGGTAAAACCGTTACTCTTGAAGTTCAAGATCAATTAACAGGTCAACTAAAGCCAATTGATACCGTAAAAATTGAAAATGGCAAATTTACTTTTACAGGATCTGCAAAAGAGCCTGAAATGCATTTAATTCAAGTTGAAAAAGTGGAGGGTAAAATTCCGTTTATTTTAGAAAATGGTGATATTGATATGGTTATAAATAAAGACAGTATTTCTATTACAAAAGTTACTGGAACTTATAACAATGAAGAACTGACTAGCTATAAAGAGAACGGTATGAAAATTCAGAAGAAAATGATGAAGTTTCAGAATGTCAATATGGCTAAAATGACCGAAGCGCAACAAAAAAACGATACGGTTGTCATGAATAGTTTAAGAAAAGAATACAGTAAATTTCAAGAAGAGTTTGCGAAACAATCTGAAGAATATTTAAATACGCATCCAAAAGCATTTATATCGGCATTAATTATAGAAGGAATGTTTAATCAAATGATTCCTGATGTTTCAAAAATTAAAAAATACTATACAGCTTTAGACAAATCTATAAAAGATACCAAACACGGTAAAAACATAAAAACCAAATTAGATCAACTTACTAAACCGGTTGCAGCAGTTGGTGCTACTGAAGTTGGAAGTATTGCTCCCGACTTTATAGCTCCAAGTCCTAACGGAAAATCTATTTCTTTAAAAGAAAGCTTAGGAAAAGTAACTATAATCGATTTTTGGGCTTCATGGTGCGCACCTTGTAGAGCAGAAAACCCTGCAAATGTGGCTATGTATAATGAATTGCATGCAAAAGGATTAAACATTATTGGAGTTTCACTTGATAAAGATGCTACAAAATGGAAAGAAGCCATTGCTAAAGATAAGTTGACATGGAATCAAATTTCAAACTTGAAAGAGTTTGATGATCCTATTGCTTTAACATACAATATAAAACAAATTCCTTCAACATTAGTATTGGACGCTTCAGGAAAAATCGTTGCAAAAGATTTAAGAGGGGCTGAATTAAAAGCTAAAGTTGTAGAACTTTTAGGTAAATAATTCATTTTATTATCGAGTTTAAAAAAAAATCTCCTTAGTGGAGATTTTTTTTTAACTCAATACCAAATGATTACAAATAGTATGAGATTTAATTTCAAATTTGTTTGTAAACATCGAAACAGTTTTTATATTTGCAACCGCTAAGAAGAACAAATTTCGTTTCTTCAATTGGGGAGATACTCAAGCGGCCAACGAGGGCAGACTGTAAATCTGCTGTGTGAACTTCGCAGGTTCGAATCCTGCTCTCCCCACAAAAATAATAAGACACATTTTATGAAGCTCGCTTCGATAAAATGTGTCTTTATTTTTGTGCAAAGGGCTCCTTTTAGTATTATTTATAATAATCCTGCTATCCCCACAATGTTTTCAAGAAGAAAAAACCACAAGCTCGCTTGATGGTTTTTTTGTTTTAAAATATTGAGCAAGGACACCTTTCTAAGGATGGCAAAGCAATCCTGCAATCCCCACAAAAAAAAGTCCCATAATATTTTGGGACTTTTTAGTATAAAAAATTACCGCTTATTTATTCTAAAATAAAACTTACACTTACGTTTACAATAATTTCTATTTCACCTGTTGCTAAAGTTTCTCTTGATTCTGCAGCATCACCAGCCATTGACATAGTTTTCATAGCGTAACGAATGGGCTGAGGATTGTAATTTTGGGAATTATCAGATATTGTAATCGCTTTTCCAACTTTTTGTCCTAAAACAGATACAAAATCTTCAGCTTTTACTTTGGCATCTTTAATCGCTAACTTTCTGGCATCCGATTGCAATAAAGCAAATTTAGAAGATTTAAATTCAACATTATCTATTCTATTGATTCCTATTTCTACTAAACCATCTACAAGAGCATCATATTTAGACAAATCTTTTAATAAAATTTGTACAGTTTGTGTTGCTAAATAATTGTGTTTCTTTTTTTCATAATCGTAATTTGGATTCAAAGAAACACGTTGCGTTTGAAAATCTTCTTTAGCAATATTTGCTTTTTTGATGTATTTCAAAACAGCATCCATTTTGATGTCGTTTTCTTTTTTCACATCAGCTGCGTTGGTTCCTTTAGTTTCTAACGAAATTGAAACTAAGGCTTGATCTGGAACCACTTTTATTTTTCCTTCGCCCGATACATTAATCATTGGTACTTGCTTCAATTCTTGTGCTTCTAAAAGTGTTGTAAATGCTAAAATAAAAATTAGTGCTGTTTTTTTCATTTTTTTATAGTTTAATAAATTTTATACATACTATTCAAATGTTATGCCAATTATAATTTTCCAGTTTTTGCCATAACAAAAAGAATTACTATTGGAATAGCCAATAGAATAACCATAAAAGTATTTTCTGTTAGCATTTGTGGTTGTTTTAGAATGGTAATTAGAAAACCACCAATAGCACCACCAAAATGAGCCGTATGTCCTATATTATCATTCTTAGCTTTCATTCCGTAAATAGAATATAACAAATAGCCAATCCCAAATAAGTAAGCCGGTATCGGAATTGGCACAAAAAACAAATACAAACTCATGTCTGGCTGCAATAATATTGCTGAATACAAAACTCCAGTAACAGCACCTGAAGCGCCAATGGCTCTATAACTGTAATCGTCTTTGTGAAAATAAAGTGTCAGTAAACTTCCAAAAATTAAACTTCCTAAATAAACGGTCAGAAACGAAAAACTCTCTAAATGATTAATGACTACAGGAGCAAACATGTATAATGTAAACATATTAAAAAACAAATGTCCAAGGTCTGCATGCAAAAAAGCAGAAGAAAACATTCTAATTTGTTCGCCGGATCGGATACTTCCGATGTGGAATTCGTATTTTCTAAAAAAAGATAAATCTCCAAATCCTTTAAAACTAACGATTAGATTTAATGCTATAATTGTTATTAATATTGTATTCATATTACAGTTGCTATTTGTTGTAAAAATAGTCATTGTTTGTTTAGCTTTTGTTAAACTAGAATATATAAATAGGGTTTTAAATGTATATTTGTAAAAAATTTAACTTAATGCAATTTTTAATTTATCTTATTTTATATCCATTTCTTTGGATAATATCTATACTGCCTTTTCGAATATTATATCTATTTTCTGATTTTGTTTATGTTTTAGTCTATAACATTATTGGTTACCGAAAAAAAACAGTTAGAGAAAATTTAGCATTAGCCCTACCCCACTTATCAAATAAAGAGCGATTGATTATTGAAAAAAAATTCTTTCATCACATGTGTGATATGTTTCTTGAAATGATAAAAACAATGACTATCCCTGAGAAAGAAATTGATAAGCGTTACGTCTTTACAAATATGGAAGTATATAAAGAGCTTGAAAAAAAACAAAAAAGTATTGCCGTTATGTGTGCGCATTACGCAAGCTATGAATGGGCAGTAACACTGAATAGACATATTGATTTTAAAGGTTACGGTATTTATAAAAAAATAAACAATCCCTATTTTGACAAACTAGTTCATGATATTCGATCCCGATTTAAAGCGTATCTTATTACTACTAAAGAAACAATTCCCGTTATTGCAAATAATTACAGAAATAATGTAATGAGTATTTATGGATTTGCTAGTGATCAATCTCCTAAAATTTACTCCGTCTTTCATTGGAATAGTTTTATGGGAATAGAAGTTCCCGTTCACACTGGCGCTGAAATGCTCTCAAAAAAATACGATATGAACGTGATTTTCTTAAGAACAAAGAAAGTAAAACGAGGTTATTATGAAGCCAGTTTTGAAATTCTTTCTGAAGATGTAAAAAAAGTGCCTAATTATGAAATTACAAATCAATTTCTAAAATTAGTAGAACAACAAATTTATGAAGCCCCAGAGTATTACTTATGGACTCATAAACGCTGGAAACACAGACGGTAAATCATAAAAAAACCTTTCAATTTTTACATTTTTGAAAGGTTTTTTTTATTTTGTTTTGATTTCTAAATTCCAGCTATAGCTTTTATCTCATCAATAATTTTAAAAGCTAAATCATCTGCTTTTTGTTGCGTAGCGGCTTCTGTATATATTCGGATAATGGGTTCCGTATTTGATTTTCGTAAATGCACCCAATTCTCAGCAAAATCTATTTTTACTCCATCAATTGTAGTGATATCTTCGTTCTTATATTTGTCAGTCATAGCAACAAGAATAGCGTCAACATCAATTTGTGGAGTTAATTCAATTTTATTTTTACTCATATAATATTCTGGATACGAAGCTCGCAATGCAGAAACACTCATTTTTTTGTATGCCAAATGTGTTAAGAATAAAGCTACTCCTACTAAACTATCACGACCGTAATGCAATTCAGGATAAATTATTCCGCCATTACCTTCGCCACCTATAATAGCATTATTCTTTTTCATTAATTCAACCACGTTTACCTCGCCTACTGCACTTGCTTCATAATTTCCTTTATGATTATTGGTTACATCTCGCAAAGCACGTGAAGATGACATATTAGAAACTGTATTACCTGGTGTTCTACTCAAAACATAATCGGCGCAAGCTACTAAAGTATATTCTTCTCCAAACATTTCTCCGTCTTCGCAAATAAAAGCCAAACGATCTACATCAGGATCTACTACAATTCCCAAATGAGCTTTTTCTCTAACCACTAATTCTGAAATATCGGTTAAATGCTCTTTTAAAGGTTCTGGATTATGCGGAAAATGTCCGTTAGGTTCGCAGTATAATTTCACGACTTCCACTCCCATTAATTCTAACAATTTTGGAATAATAATTCCGCCAGAAGAGTTTACACCATCAACTACAACTTTAAATTTTGCTGCTTTCACTGCTTCAACATCAACCAATGAAAGGTTTAAAACCTCATCTATATGAATATCCATATAGGCATCGTTTATGGTAATTTCGCCTAAACTATCAACATCTGAAAAATCAAAAGCTTCTGCTTCAGCAATTTCAAGAATTCTTTCTCCATTTTCTCCGCTTAGAAATTCTCCTTTTTCATTCAATAATTTCAAAGCATTCCATTGTTTTGGGTTGTGTGAAGCTGTAAGAATAATTCCTCCATCGGCATTTTCTAGAGGAACAGCAACTTCCACTGTTGGGGTTGTAGATAGCCCTAAATCAATTACATCAATACCTAAACCAATTAATGTATTTACCACTAAATTATGAATCATTGGTCCAGAAATACGGGCATCACGACCAATAACTACGGTTAACTTTTCTTTTTTGGAATAGCTTTTCAACCATGTTCCGTAAGCCGAAGCAAATTTTACTGCATCAACTGGAGTTAGATTATCGCCTACTTTTCCGCCTATTGTTCCTCGAATTCCAGATATTGATTTTATTAAAGTCATCGTAATTGGTTTAAATTTTGGATTTTAAATTTTAAATCGCTCACAAATATAATAATTGAAGTATGAAAAATATATTTTGATATATAAAATTATTAAATTAGTCGAATGAACTTTCTAGCACATATTTATCTTTCTGGTGAAAATGATATCATCAAAATCGGGAATTTTATGGCCGATGGAATACGAGGAAACGATTATTTGAAATTTCCTGACGAAGTAATTAAAGGAATTTTATTGCATCGTCAAATCGATACATTCACAGATTTGCATCCAATATATAGAAAGAGTAAGCATCGATTACATGTAAAATACGGTCATTATTCAGGAGTAATTATGGATATTTTGTACGATCATTTTTTAGCAAAAAACTGGAACGAGTATTCCGATGAAAAACTCGAAGATTATGTGAAACGTTTTTATAAATCTTTAGAAAATAATAAAGTAATCCTTTCAGACAAAACAAAATCGATTGTACCATATATGATTGACCAAAACTGGTTAGTAAGTT
This sequence comes from Flavobacterium myungsuense, assembly GCF_042677265.1. Classification (NCBI taxonomy): domain Bacteria; kingdom Pseudomonadati; phylum Bacteroidota; class Flavobacteriia; order Flavobacteriales; family Flavobacteriaceae; genus Flavobacterium; species Flavobacterium myungsuense. Next base: position 16,071 of record NZ_JBHTIZ010000025.1, read on the forward strand.
ATGCATCGCTTGCTGGAATAGAAAAGATTTTATATCAGATGGATTGTAGAACAAAGCATAGAGCCAATATGCATGAAGCAATTGTTGAATTACAAGAGTTTTATTTCCAATTTGAAAATGAATTTACGTTGTTTTTTGAAGAATTACGAGAATTTTCAAATCAAAAATTACTTTCCTTATGACTTTTATAAAAGAATTAGAAGCAGCTTTTCTTGAAAAAAAGAATGTTGAAAATGCTATTCCTATGGAAAAATATATGAAAAATCATTTTGTTTTTTTGGGAATAAAAACGGAAGAAAGAAGAACAATTTTGAAAACAATTTTATTGAAAAATAAAGAGGAAATTAAGGATAATTCTCGAAAAATTGCTTTAGAATTATTTTCGAAAAAAGAGAGAGAGTTTCATTATTGTGCCATAGAAATTCTTATAAAAAGCCTTAAAAAAAACTATATAAAAAACGATATTCAACTGATTAAAAAACTTTTAATCACAAATTCATGGTGGGATAGTGTAGATACCATCTCTAAATATATTCTTGGAGAATATTTATTACAATTCTCAGAAGAAAGTAATACTGTCGTAGATCAATTTTCTAATTCTGATAACATGTGGCTTAATAGAAGTGCTCTATTATTTCAGTTAGGTTATAAGATAAAAACAAATGCCGACATCTTATTTTCTGAATGTACCAAACATTCAAACTCAAATGAATTTTTTATACAAAAAGCCATTGGCTGGTCGCTTAGAGAATATGGCAAAACAAATCCCCAAGCCATAAAAACCTTTTTTAGTAAAACAAAATTAAAACGATTGAGCGAAAAAGAAGCGTTAAAAAATATTTGTTAAAGTTAATTTAGTAGTAAATTAGCATTTTTACAACCATCAATGTTTAGAAAAATATTAAATAAATTTGAACAACTTGTTGTTTGGGCACAAAGCAAACTCACCAATAAACAATTTATATTTTTATCTAGTGTTTTAGTTGGTATTTCTGCTGCTCTGGCTGTAATTGTGCTAAAAACATTTGCGCATTGGGTTTTCCTATTTGCTACATCAGTAAACGGAATTCTAAAATTGAGTTTTATAAATAGTATTTTACCCATAATTGGAATTTTACTGACTGTTTTTGTTGTAAAAAGAGTTTTAGGTGGAACGATAGAAAAAGGAACCTCTCAAATTTTATATGCTGTAGCCAAAAAAGCGAGTATTATTCCAAAAAAACAAATGTATGCTCAAATTGTAACCAGTTCATTAACGGTTGGACTTGGGGGTTCGGCTGGTTTAGAAAGTCCAATTGTAATTACTGGTGCAGCGTTTGGTTCTAATTATGCTCAAAAATATAAATTAAGATACAAAGATAGGACACTTCTTATAGGATGCGGCGTTGCGGCAGGTATTGCTGCAGCTTTTAATGCGCCAATTGCTGGAGTTTTATTTGCCATTGAAGTATTGTTGGTAGATGTAAGTATTTCAGCCTTTACACCAATTATGATTGCTGCTGCTACAGGTGCATTAGTTTCTGCACTAGCATTAGACGAAACCATTTTATTGTCTTTTAAACAACAAGAAACTTTTAATTATCATAACGTTCCGTATTATATTCTACTAGGCATTTTTACTGGATTAATTTCTGTATATTATTCTAGAAATTTTCAAAGAGTAGAACATTTTTTTGCAAGAATAAGATTTGGCTTCTATAAAAAAGCTTTGTTTGGCGCTTCAATTCTAGCAGTTATAATTTTTATTTTTCCAACACTTTTTGGCGAAGGATATGAAAGCATTAAAACATTATCCGAAAGCGATCCAGGAAAATTATTAGAGAACACTTTATTTAGCGATTTTAGAAATAATAGTTGGGCACTACTCCTTTTTGTGGGTTGCGCCATGATGCTAAAAGTTTTTGCTACTGGAATCACAATTGGTAGCGGAGGAAACGGTGGTAACTTTGCTCCCGCTCTATTTTTAGGTTCTTATGTTGGCTTTTTCTTTTCAAAACTTTTAAACCTAGTTGGCTTAACAAAACTTCCCGTAAGTAATTTTACAATGGTAGGAATGGCTGGCATTTTGAGCGGATTATTTCACGCTCCATTAACTGCAATTTTTCTTATTGCTGAGATTACTGGTGGATATGATTTGATGATTCCATTAATGATAGTTTCATCAATTAGCTTTGCTATTTCTAAACGTTTTGAAAAACATTCTTTAGATGTTAAAAATTTGGCTAGAAAAGGAAATGCTTTTACAAGTAACAAAGACAGCAACATTTTATCCACAATTGAAACCGAAAAAATCATACAAACCGATTATCTAACCCTTTTACCCGAAGAAAATTTAGAAAAATTAGTAGACTTAATTTCTCATTCTAACCAAGTAGTTTTTGCTGTAATAAATACAGAAAAACAACTTCTTGGTGTTATCCATTTTAATGATGTTAGGGAAATTATTTTCAGTAATTTTAAAGTAAAATATACTTCAATAAAAGAAGTCTTGAGTGAACCAAAGGAAATTATTTATCCAATGGACAGTATGGAGACTGTAATGAACAAATTTGAGACTTCTAAAGTTGCTTTTCTTCCTGTTCTCAAAAACGGAAAATATTACGGTTTTATTTCAAAATCTATTGCTCTCGAAGCCTATCGAAGTAAATTAAAATCAATGACAATTGATTAATTTTAATATCGGATAAGGTATTTTTTTGATATTTCCGATATTATATGTATTTTTGTTGGGAAATGTGGGAAATAAATTTAGAATATAGAACCGAAATGCAATCAACCTTTGATAGGTTGTTTGAAAAAAAACAACATTTGCAATCCAGCAGACCGTTGCCAAACATAGCTTTACACAAAATTAAAGAAAGCTTATCAATAGAATGGACTTATAATTCTAACAGTATAGAAGGAAACACTTTAAGTCTCAGAGAAACACAAATGGTAATTCAAGAAGGAATTACTATAAGAGGAAAATCATTGCGCGAGCACTTTGAAACTCACAATCATGATAAAGCTATAGATTATTTGTATAATATTGTAAATGAAAATTATGCTTTAAGAAGCATAGATATTCTTTCTATTCATAATTTAGTTTTACGTTCAATTGAAGAGGATTTCGCTGGTCGTTTAAGAAACGGAGGTGTTCGTATTTCTGGAGCAAATTTTACCCCACCAAATGCGAATAAAGTTTCAAATTACCTTGATGAATTAATCTCATTTATAAATACAAATCCTTTACAACTTAACGCTATAGAACTAGCAACTATATTCCATCATAAATTAGTTTGGATTCATCCTTTTTTTGATGGAAATGGCAGAACTGTTAGACTGGCAATGAATTTATTATTAATGCGTTGTGGTTTTCCACCAGCAATTATTCTTAAAAATGACAGAAAAAAATACTATGATGCACTCTATCAAGCTAATAATGGCAATTATCAAAAACTAATACTTTTGATGTGTCAAGCATTAGAACGCAGCTTAAACATATATATCAATGCAATGCCTGACAACGATACTGATTTTCAAAAAATTTCAGATATCGTTAGTGAACCTAAAAGTCCTTATGGTCAGGAATATATAAGTTTATTGGCTAGAACCGGAAAAATAGATGCTTATAAAGAAGGTAGAAATTGGTATACAACTAAAGAAGCCATTGAGGATTATATTTTAACAAGAAAAAGAAAACGCTGACAAAAGTTGGCGTCTTTATTGTCTTACCCTTTAACAAAATCTTGTTAATCGTTACATCAAAAGAACAAATCAAAATGTTAACTTTGCGTTTTTACCAAAATTATGCTAGAAAATAATAATACTATTGAGGTATTAGGAGCGCGAGTTCATAATCTAAAAAATATTGACATCTCTATTCCAAGAGAAAAATTAGTTGTCATTACAGGACTTTCAGGTTCTGGTAAATCCTCTTTGGCGTTCGATACCATTTATGCAGAAGGACAACGTCGTTATGTAGAAACTTTTTCAGCTTATGCAAGACAATTCCTTGGCGGATTAGAACGTCCAGATGTTGATAAAATTGATGGCCTTTCGCCTGTTATAGCTATCGAGCAAAAAACGACAAGTAAAAGTCCACGTTCTACAGTAGGAACTATTACTGAGATTTATGATTTTCTTAGGTTACTTTTTGCTCGTGCTGGTGACGCTTACAGTTATAATACTGGTGAAAAAATGGTTTCTTATAGCGATGACCAAATTAAAGAACTTATCACAAAAGATTTCATAGGCAAGCGCATCAACATTTTAGCCCCAGTAATTAAAGCTCGAAAAGGACATTATGGTGAATTATTTCAGCAAATTGCGAAGCAAGGATTCTTGAAAGTAAGAATTAATGATGAAATCAAAGATATTACTGCTGGTATGAAACTCGATCGTTACAAAACTCATGATATTGAAATTGTAATTGATAGAATGGTAATTGAAGATACTATTGACAATGAAAAAAGACTGACCGAAAGCATCAAAACAGCTATGTATCATGGCGAAAACGTATTGATGATTTTAGATCAAGATAGCAATAAAGTACGCTTTTTTAGTAGAAATTTAATGTGTCCTACAACTGGAATCTCCTACCAAAATCCAGAGCCAAATTTGTTTTCTTTTAATTCTCCAAAAGGAGCTTGCGGACATTGTAACGGATTAGGAACTGTAAATGAAATTAATATAAAAAAGATAATTCCAAATCCTAAATTATCAATTAAAGTTGGTGGCTTTGTGCCTTTGGGCGAATATAAATCGTCTTGGATTTTTAAGCAATTGGAAATTATTGGCGAAAAATATAATTTTAAATTGACTGATGCTATCGAAACCATCTCTGAGGAAGCAATGGAAATGATTTTGAACGGTGGCAAAGAAAAATTTACTATCGAGTCTAAAATACTAGGAGTAACTAAAGAATACAAAATTGAATTTGAAGGTATTTCACATTTCATCAAAAATCAACATGACGAAAGTGGTTCAGCAACTATAAAACGTTGGGCAAAGGAATTCATGGATGAAATAAAATGTCCTGTTTGTGAAGGTTCCCGATTAAAAAAAGAAGCTTTATTTTTTAAAATTAATGAAAAAAATATTACTGAATTATGCAATTTAGATATTTCAGATTTAACAATTTGGTTTAATGAATTAAATAATCATTTGTCTGATAAGCAAAAAATTATAGCAACTGAAGTAATAAAAGAAATTAAAGACAGATTAAACTTTCTAATGAATGTAGGTTTAGATTATTTGGCTTTAAGCCGAAGCTCAAAATCACTTTCTGGTGGAGAAGCACAACGCATTCGACTGGCTACACAAATTGGCTCACAATTGGTTGGCGTTTTATATATTTTAGATGAGCCAAGTATTGGTTTGCATCAAAGAGACAATGAAAAATTGATTCATTCTTTAGAACAATTGCGTGACATTGGAAATTCAGTAATTGTTGTAGAGCATGACAAAGATATGATTGAACGCGCTGATTATGTTATTGATATTGGTCCGAAAGCGGGAAAACATGGAGGTGAAATCATAAGCAAAGGGACTCCCGCCGAAATCCTGAAAGAACATACCATGACGGCAATGTATCTGAATGGCGAAATGAAAATTGAAATCCCTAAAAAAAGACGCTCTGGAAATGGAAAATTTCTAAAACTAACTGGAGCAACTGGTAATAATCTTAAAAATGTTTCGATAGAATTACCTCTTGGAAAAATGATTTGCATTACAGGAGTTTCTGGAAGTGGAAAATCGACATTAATTAATGAAACACTCTACCCTATTTTAAATGAATTTTATTTTAATGGCGTAAAAAAACCGCAACCATATAAAAAAATTGAAGGTTTAGAACATATTGATAAAGTTATTGATATCGATCAAAGTCCTATTGGCAGAACTCCACGCTCAAATCCAGCAACATATACTGAAGTTTTTACTGAAATTAGAAACCTATTTACAATGACTTCCGAAAGTATGATTCGTGGCTATAAAGCTGGACGATTTAGTTTTAATGTAAAAGGAGGGCGTTGCGAAACCTGTGAAGGCGCTGGTGTTCGAACTATTGAAATGAATTTTTTACCTGACGTTTATGTAGAATGCGAAACGTGTCAAGGCAAACGTTTTAACAGAGAAACCTTAGAGATTAGATATAAAGGAAAATCAATTTCAGATGTTTTGAATATGACTGTTGATGAAGCTGTACCGTTTTTTGAAAATATTCCTAAAATATACCGTAAAGTTAAAACTATTCAAGATGTTGGTTTAGGCTATATTACTCTAGGACAGCAAAGCACAACACTTTCTGGAGGCGAAGCACAACGAATTAAATTGGCTGGAGAACTATCTAAAAAAGATACAGGAAATACATTTTATATTTTAGATGAGCCCACAACCGGCTTGCATTTCGAAGACATTCGAGTATTGATGGAAGTCATCAATAAATTAGTAGATAAAGGCAATACAATTTTGATTATTGAACATAATATGGATGTGATTAAATTAGCTGATTACATCATAGACATAGGTCCTGAAGGCGGAAAAGGAGGAGGCGAAGTTGTTGCAAAAGGAACTCCTGAGGAACTAATAAAAAATAAGAAAAGCTATACTGCACAGTTTCTGAAAAAAGAATTACTTTAGCAGGCTGTTTTATAATTATTTTGAAACATTAAAATTAATAGAATTTTTAGTACAAATAATATGAAGTTACAAGATTTTGATCATGACGAAGAGAAAGTAATCCAAGATAAATTGAAGCGAAAAACTTGGAATGAGATACGAACAAACGATAGTTGGGCCATTTTTAAAATAATGTCAGAGTTTGTAAATGGCTATGAAACCATGTCTCGAATTGGCCCATGTGTTACTATATTTGGTTCGGCTAGGATAAAACCAGAACATGCTTATTATCAATTAGCTGAAAAAATTGCTTATAAAATTAGTAAAGCCGGCTACGGTATTATTACGGGTGGAGGACCGGGAATTATGGAAGCGGGTAATAAAGGAGCCAATCTTGGAGGAGGAACTTCGGTAGGACTAAATATTGAATTGCCTTTTGAACAACACTTTAATCCTTATATTGATAAAGATAAAAACTTAAACTTCGATTATTTCTTTGTTCGTAAAGTTATTTTCGTAAAATATTCTCAAGGTTTTGTGGTCATGCCTGGTGGTTTTGGAACATTAGACGAAATGTTTGAAGCACTAACATTAATTCAGACTAAAAAAATTGGAAAATTTCCTATCATTCTTGTAGGTTCTGAATTCTGGTCAGGTCTAATCGAATGGATTAAAACGGTTTTAATAGAGAAAGAAAAAACAGTAAAAGTCGAAGATTTAGACTTATTTAAAATCGTTGACACAGAAGACGAAGTTGTTGAAGTCTTAAATAGTTTTTATAAAAAATACAATTTGAGTCCTAATTTCTAAAAAAAATGCTTCCGAAATTGGAAGCATTTTTTTTAAGATTACTCTTATTTTTAATTAAATTAGCAAAACCAAAGAGATAATTTTACGCATTTATTTTCGTTTTAATAGTATTACAATCATTCCTAAAAGTCTTGAAAAATATTTATTCTATTTATTTTCTAATTGTTTTGTTTACTTCAATGAAACAATATGGCCAACATCATTCTAAGATGACTGTTGCCATAAATCCTGAAAATAAAACACTCACCATTTTTCAAGAATTAACCTTTTTCAACCAAACACCAGATTCATTAAACACCATTATTTTAAACGATTGGAACAATGCGTATTCCTCTAAAAATTCACTTTTAGCAAAAAGGTTTTCAGATGAATTTATTCGGAATTTTCATCTTTCGAGCGAAAAGCAAAAAGGATTTACCAAAAACATTACAGTTTTTGATGAAAGTAAACTCTTTTTGTTATGGAATAGAGTTGAAGAAAATTTAGATTTAATTGAATTGTGTTTGAATTCGAAATTGGCTCCCAACCAAAAAGTAAAACTATATTTAACCTATACTGTAAAAATACCGAGTGACGAATTTACAAAATTTGGGTATGGTTCAAATGATAAAATGAGTTTAAAAAATTGGTTTCTAACTCCAGCGCGATATGAAAATCACTCCTTTATAAAATACAGTAATGCCAATTTAGATGATATTGCAAATGGTATTTCCGATTATGATTTAGAAGTTAAAATTCCTTCAAATTTTGAGTTAACTTCTGATCTCAATCAAATTAAAAAAACAAATGCTAAAGACGACAATATCTATACTTTTTCAGGAAAAAATCGACTTGATTTTAATCTAATTTTAGAACCTAAAACTAGTTTTAGTAGTTATACTAATGAAATATTAAATGTAGTTTCTAACCTAAAAGACAATAAGCTTAATGACGTTCAGAAAGCAATTGTTATTGACGGAATTGTAAAATTTGTTAATTCTGAAATTGGTCAATATCCACACGAAAAAATTACAGTTACTCAAGAAGATTATGAACGAAATCCTTTTTATGGTTTAAATCAACTTCCTGCATTCATAAGTCCATTTTCTGATGAATTTTTATTTGAGCTTAAGTTTTTAAAAACCTATCTCAACAATTATTTAAAAAACACTTTAAATTTAGATAATAGAAAAGACAATTGGATTTTTGATGGTATTCAGGTCTATACCATGATGAAATATATAGAGCAAAATCACCCTGAAAGCAAGATGATGGGGAGTTTAGCAAAATTAAAATTATTAAAAAGCTTTAATTTAATCAATCTAGATTTTAATGAACAATACAGCTATTATTATATGCTGATGGCTCGAAAAAATTTAGACCAACCCTTAGGTGAATCAAAGGAAAACTTAATACGATTTAATGAAAAAATTGCCTCAAAATACAGAGCAGGATTGAGTTTGAAATATTTAGATAATTATTTAGACGAAAATATTGTTCCGAATGCTATTAAGCAATTTTATGCCGTAAATAAAGAAAAACAAACCTCTCGAAATACTTTCGAAGAAATTCTTAAAGCCAATTCAAATAAAAAAATTGATTGGTTTTTTAAAACCATTATCGATTCACGAGACATTATTGACTATAAGTTTTCTGATTTCTCAAAAACTAAAGACAGCGTGACTTTCACAATCAAAAACAAAACAGGAACAACAGTTCCGATTCCTGTATATGGAGTAAAAAAAGGGGGAATTGTTTTCAAAAAATGGTTCGAAAACATTCAAACCGATAGTACATTTACTTTAAGTAGAAAGGATGCTGACAAAATTGTTTTGAATTACAAAAACGAAGTTCCCGAATTTAATTTAAGAAACAATTGGAAATCCTTGAAAGGGTTTTCTCCAACAAATCGTCCTGTAAAATTTGTCTTCATGAAAGACTTAGAAGACCCCTATTACAATCAGATTTTATTCGTACCCACAATTTCCTATAATTTCTATGACGGAATTAGTTTAGGAATGCGGTTGCACAATAAAACAATTCTTGACAAACCGTTTACTTTTGATGTAAATCCGATTTACTCAACAAAAACAAGTACACTTTCAGGCATATACTCGTTTGGAATTAATCAAAACTACAGAGAAGGAAGGTTATATAATGTTAGATACTCCATGAATGCTTCCTTCTTTCATTATGCACCAGACGCCACCTACCTAAAGATAAATCCTACGGTTTCTATGCTAATTAGAGAACCCGATTTTAGAAACAATAAAAAACAAGGATTTGTTTTTAGATATAATATTGTAAACAAAGAAGCCTCTTTAATAACTAATGATCTTAATGAAAACTACAGGATTTTTAGTGCTAAATACTTCAATTTTAAAACCGAAGTTACCAATCACTTAAATTATAATTCTGATATACAATTGTCAAGCAATTTTGGAAAAATAGCCGGAGAAATGCAATACCGAAAACTATTTAATGACAATCGCCAAATCAATTTACGCCTTTTTGCAGGTGCATTTATGTTCAACAATGATGAAAGTAACGATTATGATTTTGGACTCAGCAACCCAAACGATTATCTTTTCGAATATAATTATTTAGGAAGATCAGAAACTGCAGGACTATTAAGCCAACAATTTTTTCTTGCTGAAGGCGGATTTAAATCAAAATTAGCTCCTTCTTTAATAAACCAATGGATAATTACCTCTAATATAAGTTTTAATGTTTGGAATTGGATAGAAATATATAATGATTTGGGATTAGTAAAAAACAGAAATAGCAACGAAAAATTTCTTTTTGATAATGGTATTCGTTTGAATCTTGTAGCCGATTATTTCGAACTTTATTTTCCGGTTTACTCCAATAGAGGTTGGGAAATTTCAGATAAAAATTATTCCGATAAAATTAGATTTGTAATTACTTTAAGTCCTAAAACTTTGATGACTCTTTTTACTAGAAAGTGGTTTTAAATGAAAGCAAATAAAAAATAATTATTTATTTACTTATAGTCAAATTTTAATAAATATTTTTTGATTAAAAAAAGTAACTTTTATGATTTATTATGATTATATTTAAAAATAGATATTTTACATTGCATTATGAATATCGTTACTTTTTAATTAAATTTGTTCCTTAAAGCTATACATTCTATTTATGATACAAGCAGAGACTAAAGCAGTATTAACTTTTGAAGATTTCAAAACAGAGGTGTTGAATGATTACAAAATTGCTGTTACTAGTAGAGAATGTAGCCTTTTAGGAAGAAGAGAAGTCTTGACCGGGAAAGCAAAATTCGGGATTTTTGGTGATGGAAAAGAAGTTCCGCAATTGGCAATGGCAAAATTCTTCAAAAATGGCGATTTTCGTTCTGGATATTATAGAGATCAAACGTTTATGATGGCGATTGGTCAATTGACAATACAACAATTTTTTGCAGGTTTATACGGTCATCCTGACGTAAATCACGACCCAATGTCGGCAGGTCGACAAATGGGAGGTCACTTTCAAAGTCATAACTTAAACGAAGATGGCTCTTGGAAAGATTTAACAAAACAAAAAAATTCGAGCACAGATATTTCGCCAACAGCTGCGCAAATGCCCAGACTATTAGGCTTAGCACAAGCATCAAAAATTTATAGAAACGTAGAAGGAATTGACAGTACTAATTTTTCAGTACATGGAAACGAAATAGCTTGGGGAACAATTGGCAACGCCAGTACTTCAGAAGGGTTATTTTTTGAATCTATGAATGCTGCTGGAGTTTTACAAGTTCCAATAGTTTTAAGTGTTTGGGATGATGAATATGGTATTTCGGTTCATGCCAAATACCAAACAACAAAAGAAAGCATATCTGAAATTTTAAGTGGTTTTCAAAGAAATGAAGAGTATAAGGGCTTTGAAATTTTAAACGTAAAAGGATGGGATTATGCCGAATTAATAACAACTTATGAGAAAGCTGCTCAAATTGCTCGTGAAGAGCATGTCCCAGTTTTAATTCACGTTGACGAGTTAACACAACCTCAAGGTCATTCAACTTCTGGATCACATGAACGATACAAAAATGAAGAACGATTAAGCTGGGAGCGCGAATTTGATTGTAATAAAAAAATGAAATCATGGCTATTAGAGCATCATATAGCCACTGAGGAAGAGCTTGATCAAATTGTTGAAAAGGCTAAAAAGGAAGTTCTTGAAGGCAAAAAAGCAGCATGGGAAGCCTTTATAACTCCATTCAAAACTGAAAAAGAGGAACTAGTTGCTTTATTAGAGAAAATAGCAACCTCATCTGTAAATAAGGTTTTTATTCAGAAATATGCTTCCGATTTAAATTCAATCAAAGAACCTATTAGAAAAGACATTCTTACTACTGCTCGTAAAGTGTTAAGAATGATTGTGAAAGAAAATAACAAAGTAGAACTTTCTGAATGGATTACAAGTTACATACAAAAAATACAGCCTAAATTTAGTTCGCATTTATTTTCTGAATCTAACAAAACCGCTTTCTCTATAAATGAAGTTTTACCGGTATACGATGAAAACGCAGAGGAAGCTGATGCTCGAGTGGTATTGCGAGACAATTTTGATGTAATTTTTACAAAATATCCTAACACCTTAATATTTGGTGAGGATGCCGGAAATATAGGCGATGTGAATCAAGGATTAGAAGGCATGCAAAAAAAATATGGCGTCATGCGTGTTACTGACGTTGGCATTAGAGAAGCATCCATTATTGGTCAAGGAATTGGAATGGCAATGAGAGGGTTGCGACCAATTGCTGAAATTCAATATTTAGATTATCTTCTTTATGCTATTCAAATCATGAGTGATGATTTAGCAACTTTACAATACCGATCGCACGGCAAGCAAAAAGCACCATTAATCATTCGAACTAGAGGCCATCGATTGGAAGGAATTTGGCATTCTGGTTCTCCTATGGGGATGATTATTAATGCCATAAGAGGTATTCACGTTCTTGTTCCAAGAAATATGACTAAAGCCGCAGGTTTTTACAACACTTTGTTAGAAGCAGATGAACCCGCATTAGTTGTAGAATGCTTAAACGGCTATCGATTTAAAGAGAAAATGCCAACAAATTTAGGGGAATTTAAAACCCCTATTGGTGTTGTTGAAACTATTAAAGAAGGTTCATCAATAACTTTAGTGTCTTATGGCTCAACCTTACGTTTAGTAGAGTTAGCCGCTAGAGAACTTTTAGATATTGGTATTGATTGCGAAATTATAGACGTTCAATCATTATTGCCTTTCGACATTAATGCAGACATTGTGAAAAGTCTAATGAAAACGAATCGTTTATTAGTCATTGACGAAGATGTTCCTGGCGGAGCTTCCGCTTATATTTTACAACAAATTTTAGAAGTTCAAAATGGTTACGATTATTTAGATAGTAAACCGCAAACCTTAACTGCAAAACCGCATCGACCAGCTTATGGAACTGATGGCGATTATTTTTCTAAACCGTCTATTGAAGATATTTATGAAAAAGTATACGCTATGATGAACGAGGTAAATCCTAGCCAATTTCCGAGTTTGTATTAAACACTATAAAAAAATTCTAAAAAATCCCAATCGATAAAGGTTGGGATTTTTTATTTTGAAATATTTCTAATAATTTAAAAATTAAGGGATTCAAAAAAATTCATTGTTAGAAATTATAATTCCATTTCTCAGCATTTTTATACCACAATTGCCCTTCAGAAACACGTAATGGACAATCAAAATTATTGGTATATAATGCACCTGTCCCTAAACCTTGTGGCATTGTATTGTCTTGTAAAAATGTCCATTGAGCAATAGCATTTAGTCCAACATTACTTTCTAATGCAGAAGTAATCCACCATCCTATTTGGTATTTATTTGCCAATGCAATCCATTCTTGAGTTCCTCTAAAACCACCAATAAAACTGGGCTTCAAAATGATGTATTGCGGCTTTACTTTTTGTAATAATTCCTCTTTGTCTTGCATTGAAAACACACCTATAAGTTCTTCATCTAAAGCGATAGGAATTGGAGTGATTTTACACAAATCTGCCATACTGTCAGTATTGTTTTTTGAAATAGGCTGTTCTATGCTATGTAATTTAAATTCAGATAATTGAATTATTTTACCTAATGCTTCACTTGTATTAAATGCACCGTTAGCATCTACTCGAATTTCGACTTGTTCATCAGTAAAATGTTGCCGAATAAATTGCAACAATTGTAGTTCTTTCTCAAAATCTATTGCTCCAATTTTGAGTTTAATGCAATGAAAACCATCAGCTAATTTTTCTTGTATTTGCTCCTTCATAAATGACTCGTTGCCCATCCAAACCAAACCGTTAATAGGTATCGATTTTGAGCCATTCGTAAAATCAGAAGGAAACAATAAAAATGGAGTTTCACTTGCTAAAGACTGAAACGCCATTTCAACTCCAAATTGTATAGAAGGAAACTCAATTAAGCTTTCCCAAAGCTTGTCTTTTCCTAAATGAATGTTAGCACAAGTCCATTGTAATTTTTCTTCATAATCAGGTCGGTCATCAATACTTAAACCTCTTAAAATACCACACTCACCTACTCCTTTTTTATCTTTATCGTCAAGAAGTATAAACCACGTTTCTTTTTCTAAAATAACTCCACGAGAAGTTCCTGACGGTTTTTTGAAATTTAGAATATATTTAGAATAAGTCGCTTTCAATTAATCTTTTATATTTGGATTACTATTCTACTAGCTTTAAAACTCTATCAAAATCTTCGTTTGAAATTCCTAATTTTTTAAAATTTTCAAAATCAAGTTTTATTTTTTGAGACCAACTTAAGCTGTCTGTAACATTTTGTGATTGGTATTTTTTATAAATTGACTTGGCTTGACTGTAATTATCATTTAATAAATAAGCGTGAGCTAAATTGAGTTTTATTAACAGCTCTGTATTATCAAACCGCTCTCCTTCTTTTAAAAATTTAATCGCTTTGCCGTATTGCTTTGTTGTAAGATAACAATTTCCTATTGAATTATAATCTACCGCGGTTGCATTTTTACTTTCAATAATGGTCAGCAATTTATCAATTGCCTCGCCGTATTTACCTTTTTTGATGAATTCATCTGATTGATTTCGTATAGAAGTATAAATCAAATCAGAACTTCCAGTTTCTTTAAAACAACTTTTCCCAATATCTTTAATCACTTTGGTTTTTTCAACAGCAAGTAAGCTTTGATACTCCTGATGACGATACTGTTTTTGTAATTTTTCTAATATACAAACACAATAATCATCAGAATCTTTAATTTTTTTTGCCAAATCAGTTGATTTACATAAACTTAAGATTGATTTCCTGTTTTCAACAGTCCAACCTCTGCTGAGTTTATTATCTACCCATGGCACAACTTCTAGCACAATTTTTTGATTCATAATCCAGTTTTTGTTTTCAAAACCAAACCATAATGATTTTGATTTTAAACAAGCTGAGGAGGAAATAGAAAGTCGTTTCGCATCCTTATTTATTGGCTTTTCCTGAACATAACAAGCATTGGTGATCGTTGCGTTTTCTAAATAAGAAGTTTTAAATTTTTCATCTGAAAAAACAGCATATTTGCATGTATCATCTCCCGAAATTTTCGATAATAAAAGTATAGCACCTGCCGAACCCTGACTAATTCCTGTAGGATCTGGAATGGCTTTTAAAACTGAAACGAGACTATTTGCCATTTGCTGATTTTCGTCAAGAAGCGTAATTCTAAAAACGACTTCTGTAGTGCCTATTGGCAAATCTTCGGTATTTATAACTATTCGTTTTCTTGCACTAAGAACTTCTTCTTTTGTAGTAGCGCGTTCTTTATCCCAATAGCCGTCTTGTTGAGCAAAACTTTGAAAGTGAATAAAAATTGAAAATATAAAAATTAAAAGTTTATTTCGCATAAAATGATGTTACAATTCAATACTTTGACCAATTTCTAACAACATCAAGTCTTTTCCTTTATTAAAAAACTTACGAATGGCTTCTTCATGATTAATCTCGATAAAGCCAAAAGTATCATAATGACATCCTAAAATTTTATCACATTCAATAAAATCAGAGGCTAGAATTGCATCTTCAACATCCATAGTAAAATTACTTCCTATAGGTAAAATCGCCAAATCGAGTTTGGTTCGCATTGGTATCAATTTCATATCCATTGTTAACGCCGTATCTCCTGCAATATAAATATTTTTATGTTCGCCTTCTATAACAAATCCAGCGGGATTACCTCCGTAAGAGCCATCAGTAAAAGAACTAGAATGAACTGCATTTACCATTTTTACAGTTCCAAAATCAAATTTCCAAGTTCCTCCGTGATTCATAGGGTGGCTTTTAAACCCTTTATTACTAAAATAAGTCGCTATTTCATAGTTTGAAACAATAAGAGCATCTGGATTATTTTCTGCTATATAATCAACATCTAAAATGTGATCTTGATGAGCGTGAGTAAGTAAAATATAGTTTGGCTTTAACTCATTGATGTTAATAGGACTTGCTTTAGGGTTTGCAGAAATATAAGGGTCTACCAAAATAAATTTGCCACCCACATAAATGCCAAATGAAGAATGACCGTAAAAAGTAATTTTCATGTTCTACATTTTTTTAAGAATTATTAACGACTATATCCGACAAAAAGAAAATAAGACACAAAGAAAGTAATACCGCTAGAAAAAAAGTACTTAAGGCTACTTTCTTTAATTCAGGGTCTAATAACCTAGTATCCTTTGCTTTATAAACAACAATTAAATGCTTAATTAAAGGGAAGTAAGCAACTATAAAAATATATTGATCAAAATTAAAATCGTTTAGAATTCCAAAAAGCAACACCAAAACCATTGCAGAAATGATTAAAAAATAATGATAAAGCTTGGCCTTCTCTACTCCAATTTTTACAACAATAGTATTTTTTCCAGACTTTCTATCTGAAATTTCATCACGCATATTGTTTAAATTTAATACCGCAACACTTAAAAAACCAATAGCTATTGCAGGTAGAAAAAGTAAATATCCGTTTTCGAAAGTTTTAGCAAACATAAAGTAAATGCCTAAAGTGCTAACTAATCCAAAAAAAATAAAAACAAAAATATCGCCATAACCTCTATATCCATAAGCGCTTGAACCCACTGTATATCTTATGGCAGAAGCGATTGCTATAACACCAAGTACTAGAAAAAATAACGAAAATGCTAAATTATGATCTTTAAACGAGCAATAAATAAGTACTATTGACGACATTAATGTCAAAACTGAGGTAATTATGATAGCACACTTCATTTCCTTTGGAGAAATCACTCCGCTTTGAATGGCTCTTTTGGGTCCAATCCTGTCTTGGTTATCGGTTCCTTTTATTCCGTCTCCATAATCATTGGCAAAATTAGAAAGTATCTGTAATCCTAATGTAGTTGAAAGTGCAAAAATCACAATTTTCCAATTAAACATCGATTGTGACATGGCATAAAAACTTCCTAATAGTATTCCTGAAACTGATAATGGTAATGTTCGTAATCGTGCAGCTTGAATCCAATGTTTCATTTAAAAATATTTTTCATCAAAATTAATCATTAATTAGTTTATAAAAATAATCTTTATGATTCTTTTAAAAATAATTGGTTCTTAAATTCCTACTTTTATTTGTCAAAAACCAAACAAACAGGAGCACATAAATCGATTCTTTTTCCTGAATTAGAGAGCTTTCCAGTAGATGAATTGATGCTAAAAATGATTATACTATTTGAATATTGATGAGCTACTAAAAGATAGTTCCCAGTAGGATCTATAACAAAATTTCTTGCTCCAATTCCATCAGTTGAAACAGTTTCAACTAGCTCTAACTGACCGTTATTTTGTATCCGAAAACACGAAATAGTATTGGCAGAACCTCTATTTGTTGCATATAGAAATTTTCCGTTTGGCGAAACATGAATATCAGCAGCTCCTATTTGTCCTTTAAAATCTGGAACAACCACACTGGTTTCCTGAATCATTTTTAACGTTCCCTTTTTGCAACTATAAACTGTTAAACCTCCGTTTAACTCTTGTAATAAATAAACAAATTTGCCATCGTTACTAAACGTTAAATGTCTTGGCCCACTTCCGGCTTTCACAGCAACACTGTCTTTAATTTCTAGAATTTTATTTTTTGAGTTTTGATTGTATTTGTAAATGTAAATTTTATCGGTTCCCAAATCATTAGCTAATACAAACTTTTTATCAGGCGTAAATTGTACCATGTGCACATGAGTACTTTCTTGCCTTTGTGCATTTATGCTTTTTCCTTTATGCTGAACAACTTGCTTTGCTTCAGAAATACTACCATCTAATAATTTCTTAAAAACCGAAATCGAACCGCCAGAATAAGTTGCCACAATTAGATTTTTAGCATCATTTATAATATGGCAAGGATCGGCTCCTTTAGAGTCTTGCTGGTTTACTAATTGTAATGCGCCAGATTTTGAATTAAAAGTATAAGCACTTACCGTACTTTTTGATCCGTTCTCATTGACGCTATAGATAAATTTAGCATCATTAGAAACCGTTAGGTAACTTGGATTTATAGTTTTTTCAGAAAAGAATTTCTCTTTAAAATCAGCCGTTTTAGTATTAAAATCATATACATAAATTCCTTGACTTTCGCAGGAATTGGTATAAGTCCCAATAATTAAATTGCGGTTTTTATCTTGTGCAATCATTTTGGGGACTATAAAGACGGTTAACAGAATTAAAGAAAATATTTTCATTTTTTTCACTTTATATGAACAACAAAAATAGCTTTTAAAACCGAAGTTTACTGAGAAAACAAGTATTGAATTTATTCTCTAAAATTACTCCATCTAAATCATAAAAAGTAGTATTTTTGGCAAATGTAATTCAATAAACTTCTAAGAAATTTTAATTTGTGAAGTAAACTAAATTTAGAATGCAATTCAAACACCCTGAAATTCTCTATTTCCTATTTTTACTGGTAATACCAATTTTGGTTCATTTGTTTCAGTTGCGCCGTTTTAAAAAAGAATACTTTACAAATGTTCGAATACTAAAAGAACTTTCTATACAAACCCGAAAAAGTTCTCAAATAAAAAAATGGCTACTATTAGCAACACGTTTGTTATTATTAACGTGTATTATTTTAGCTTTTGCCCAACCCTTTTTTAAAGCTAAAGACAGCAACAGCAGTACAAATGAAATGTATATTGTTTTAGACAATTCATTCAGTATGCAGGCCAAAGGACAAAAAGGAGAATTATTAAAAAGAGCAGTCGAAGATTTACTAGAACACGCTCCAGAAAATCAAAATTTTTCATTGATAACCAATTCAGAAACCTTTTGGAATACAGATATCAAATCGATGCGAACTGAGTTGCAAAACTTAAAATACAGTCCGTTACCTTTTCAATTAGAAAGTGCGATGGCAAAAATAAAGTCGCATAAATCTGCCTTTAATAAAGACGTTATTATCATTTCAGATGTTGTTGGTTTAGAACAAAAGCAACTAAAAAGCATTAATAAAGATTTGAATGCTTTATTTATTGTTCCTAAAGCAGAACAAAAAAACAATATTGCAGTTGATAGCTTTTATATCAAACAAACTTTAGATGATTTTTATGAAATTGCTATAAAATTATCAGGCTACGGAGAAGATTTTGAATCAATTCCAATAGCGCTATTCAACAAAGAAAAACTCATTGCAAAAACTTTAGTTCCATTTGAATCGAAACAAAAAACCATCAATTTCACGATTCCAAAGGAAGATTTTCACGGTTATGTTGCTATTACTGATAATGCTTTGCAATATGACAACAAATTGTTTTTCAGTATTTCAAAGCCTAAAAAAATAGCTGTTTTAAGTATAGGAGACTATGAAAAAAGTAATTTCTTATCACGAATTTACACTAAAGACGAATTTAACTATAACAACTTTACTTTAGAAAGTTTAGATTATAATATTCTAGAAAATCAAGATGCTATAGTTCTTAACGAACTCAAAGAAATTCCGCAAGCATTACAAACTACATTAAAATCATTTGTTGAAAAAGGAGGCAACTTGATATTTATTCCATCAAACGAAAGTTCAACCTCAAATGTAAATACTGTCCTATCTAATTTTGGAAAAATACAATTCAAATCATTACAAAACTCAGAAAAACTGGTTACAAAAATTGCTTTTAACAATCCGTTATACCAATCGGTTTTTGAGAAGCAAATTGCCAATTTTCAATATCCAAACACAAAATTTTCTTTTCAGATTGATGGTTCAAACCCAGCCATTTTAAGTTTTGAAGATCAAAGTGTTTTCCTGACGGCATTGCCCAATCAGTTATCGTCAGTTTATATTTTTACAGCAGCAATAAATAAATCGAACTCTAATTTTCAGAATTCTCCTTTAATTGTGCCTACATTTTACAACATGGCACAAAGTACTTCTACAACAGGAGTTTCTTCTTTAATTATAGGAGAAAAAAATCCAATTTTAGTTGATGCTTCATTGGCTAAAGATGAAATTGTAAATGTAAAAAGCAATACAAAAACATCTACTGAAGAAAAATTTATTCCTATTCAACAAATCTTAAATAATAAAGTAAAAATTACGTGTAATGATTATCCTGAAATAGCAGGTAATTTTGGAGTTTATAAAAAGGAAGAATTAGTTAAAAATATAAGCTTTAATTACAACCGTACCGAAAGTAATTTAGCCACAGCAAATGAAAATTTATTGTCTGATTATAAAATTATTAATTCTATAGAAACTGTTTTCGAAACCATACAACAAGATCGCACCAATACCGAAATATGGAAATGGTTTGTTATTTTAACTTTATTGTTTTTAGTTACCGAAGTATTCATACAAAAATTCGTAAAATGAAAATTATAATTAGAGCCGCTAAAATTATAAATCCTAAAAGCACCTATCACAACAAAGTTGTCGATATAAAAATTGATGGAGAAACGATAACTGAAATTGGAGAGAAGCTGGAACAAACATCCGATTTTCAAGAAATAAAATTAGATAATCTTCATGTTTCTGAAGGTTGGTTTGATTCTAGTGTTTCTTTAGGAGAGCCAGGATTTGAAGAACGAGAAACCATTGCAAACGGGTTGAATGTTGCTGCAAAAAGTGGATTCACTGCAATTGCCCTACAACCCAACTCCTACCCGATTATTGACAATCAATCTCAAGTAAATTTTGTAAAGGCAAAAGCTCAAGAATTTGCTACAGAATTATATCCAATAGGTGCTTTAACTTCAGCAAGTTTAGGAAAAGATTTAGCTGAATTGTTTGATATGAAAAACGCAGGTGCAATCGCTTTTGGAGATTATAATAAAAATACAAACAATCCGAATTTATTAAAAATTGCGCTACAATACACTCAAGATTTTAATGGATTAGTAATTGCATTTTCTCAAAATACAGAAATAAAAGGAAACGGAGTTGTTAATGAAGGTATAGTTTCGACACGATTAGGATTAAAAGGTATTCCTGCAATGGCAGAAGAGATAGAAATAGCCCGAAACCTATTTTTATTAGAATATACCGGAGGCAAATTACATATTCCTACTATTTCCTCTACAAAATCAGTACAACTTATTAAAGAAGCAAAAGCAAAAGGATTGGATGTAACTTGTAGCGTATCAGTGCATCAATTGGTTTTAACAGATGAAGCTTTAGAAGAATTTGATTCAAGATACAAAGTTAACCCACCATTGCGAACAGAACTAGACAGACAAGCCTTACTAAAAGGAATTCAAGACGGAACAATAGACATAATAACATCCGATCATAACCCGATTGACGTTGAGCATAAGAAAATGGAATTTGATTTGGCAAAAAACGGCACTATTGGATTAGAAAGCACTTTTGGAGCTTTAAGCACCGTCTTGCCTTTAGAAACAATCATACAAAAATTGACCGAGAAAAAATCAAGATTTGGCATAGAAAGCCATACCATTGACAAAGGAAATATTGCAAACATTACGCTTTTTTCTCCTGAAGAAAATTGGACATTTGAAAAGGAAAACATCTTATCGAAATCTAAAAATTCCGCTTTTTTAGGTGCAAAAATGAAAGGAAAAGCATATGGAATTTACAATAAAGGAAAATTAATACTAGCATAAATAAACACTTTGTGAGCTTTTTGGTAAAAAAACTTTAAACACAAAGAGCACAAAGAAGACACAAAGAGCACTAATTATTACCAACTAAACACTTTGTTAGCTTAGCGTAAAACCTTTGCAAACTTTGTGGTAAAAAAATAAAAATTTAAACACAAAGCACACGAAGAAGGCACCAAGAACACTAATAATTATAATCTAAATATACACTTTGTGAGCTTAGCGTAAAACCTTTGCGGACTTTGTGGTTAAAAAAACAAAAATTTAAACACAAAGCACACGAAGAAGGCACCAAGAACACTAATAATTATAATCTAAATAAACACTTTGTGAGCTTAGCGTAAAACCTTTGCGGACTTTGTGGTTAAACAAATAAAAATGGAAAACAATAAAATTGAAGAAGGAAAAACTGCTGCCATAACCAGTTACATACTAATTATTGGCGTACTGATAGCTATGTCTATGAATTCCGAAAATAAAAGTCCTTTTGCTTCTTTTCATATCAGGCAAGCATTAGGGTTGTCTATAACGTTTATTTCACTCGGACTTATAATTAGTAATTTTGATAGTATAATGATATCTGCAACGATGTGGATTTTCGTTTCGGTTTTATGGACTTATGGTATCTTTAGCGCTATAAAAGGTGAAACTAAACCGTTGCCTTTGTTGGGTAATTTATTTCAGAAAGCTTTTAAAAGTATTTAATTATGAATTTATCTTTGCATCATCTTGTTAGAGCACCTAAAGTAAAATTAGATAAGAATCCTTTATTGCTATTGCTTCACGGATATGGCAGTAACGAAGAAGATTTGTTTTCATTTGCAGCTGAATTACCCGATCATTATTATGTCATTTCAGCTCGAGCGCCATACAGCCTTCAATATGGAAGCTATGCTTGGTATGCCATAAATTTTGATGCTGATGAAAATAAATTTTCAGACCATGACCAAGCTCGAACTTCACGAGATATAATTAGTACTTTTATTGATGAGCTAATCACTAATTATCCTATTGACCCGAATAACGTAACACTTATTGGGTTTAGCCAAGGAAGTATTTTAAGTTATGCTGTAGCCTTATCTTGTCCAGAAAAAATACAACGAGTGGTAGCAATGAGTGGCTATTTAAATTTAGATATTGTAACTGAAAATTATAAAAACAATAACTTTTCTAATCTTAAGATATTTGTTTCACATGGCACGGTAGATCAAGTGATTCCCGTAGAATGGGCCAGAAAAGCAAAACCAATTTTAGAGCATTTAGGGATTAAATGTGTATATAAAGAGTATCCTATAGGTCATGGGGTTTCGCCTCAAAATTTTTATGATTTTAAAAATTGGCTGCTTGAAAAATAATTTTCAGTGTTTACTTTTCTGTGAGCTATTTTTGATACAATAGTGTTTGAAAATTCTCAAACGAAACTGTTTCATCATCATTAATGAAGTATTTAATTAATGCTTCGCCCCAATAATCACCATCGCTATAATCCGCTATAATCCAACGGTGGTTTAGAATTTTAACTTTATTAATGATGAATTTTTGTTCTCCTATTTTATCCATACCTATATAAGGGTTCCCAGCGGGGTTTTCGTTTGCATCCATCAATTTTTCTTTCACAAATGGGATTAATTTCTCATATGCAATAAACTTTTCAGCATTAGCATTGTCAAAATAGTTTTGCGCATTTTCATTATTTTCTAAAGAAAAATAATTGGCATCATTTAATTTTGATGTAACTGTATTTAGGCTATCTCTTAATTTAGCATTCGATACTTTAAATCTAGTTTCCTCAGAAGTAGCTTTCTTGCTGTAATACATATAAGTGAATATATTCATTAAAACAGCTAAAATTAAAAGGTAAAGAAAAAAGGATTTTTTCATTGTATCAATAGTTTAAATATTAATTTCTAAATTATCATAAGCTAAGAAAACATTTTCAGGCAATTGCTTTTGTATGTCTTCATGAAATCCGAAAAGATGGCTAATATGAGTTAAATAAGCTTTTTCGGGTTGTATTAATGCTATAAATTGTAAAGCTTCTTCTAAATTAAAATGCGTTTTATGTGGTTCTTCTCGCAATGCATTTACCACTAAAATTTTTAATCCTTTTAATTTATGAATTTCAGAATCTTCAATGGTTTTCACATCTGTTAAATAGGCAAAATCATCAATTCTATACCCAAAAACCTGAAGACTTCCGTGATAAACATTAATCGGGATTGCCACTTTATTACCTAATGGAAAAGGGTAATTATTTATCACTTCATGGCAACTTACACTTGGTGAACCTGGGTATCTATTTTCGGTTTCAAAAACATAGTCGAATCTTCTTTTTAGATTTTCGATAACCCTTTTATGTGCATAAATTGGAATTTCACCTTGCCTGAAATTAAATGGTCGAATATCGTCTAATCCTGCTGTATGATCAGAATGTTCATGAGTATACAAGATTCCATCAATTTTTTGACAATTTGAAACCAACATTTGTTGTCTAAAATCAGGACCACAATCGATTATAAAAGAAAAATGATCCCAAGAAATCCAAACTGAAACCCGAAGTCTTTTATCTTTGGTGTCTAGGCTTTTGCAAACAGAATGACTGCTTCCAATTACTGGAATACCTTGAGAAGTTCCTGTTCCTAAAAAATAGATTTTCAAGTTCGTTAATTTTTATACAAAAATAGCATTATTTACCGTTTGTTAAAATTCAATTTTGTTAACTTTGTCATATATCCTCTATAAAAACAAATGGAAAAAGCAATAAAATTAAAAGGTGACAAAGTAATTGAGCAAATCCCTTCTATAAAAGACAAAGCCCTACGGATTAATTTGAATGAAAACATCTACGGAACCTTTGCCGAGATTGGTGCCGGGCAAGAAACAGTTCGTCATTTTTTTAGATCGGGTGGATCTTCTGGAACAATTGCAAAAGCAATGTCGGCCTATGATAAAGATTTTAGTGATTCTATTTATGGTATTGAAGAAGATGGTAGGTATGTTACAGAAAGTCGACTAAAAAAAATGCTGACTCTAGAAGTTAATTTGATTGAAAAGCGCTTAAAAAGAGATAAACACCCGCATAAAATGTTTTTTAGTTATGCAAATACTGTTGCCACTATTGATTTTGCAAAACAATTTAAAGGTCATGGCTGGGTAGGAATTCGTTATCAAATTGAACCAGGAGAAGATTATAATGATATCATTATTCACATTCGATTTAAGGAAACTGATGCTAGACTGCAACAAGAAACTTTAGGAATTCTTGGTGTAAACTTAATTTATGGTGCCTATTATAAACATGACAATCCAAAAAAATTATTGCGTTATTTATATGATCATTTAGACAAAGATCAATTAGAGATTGATACTATAAATTTCTCTGGACCTCGTTTTGCAGATGTTGATAATCGTTTGATGAGTTTACAATTGGTAAAAAATGGGATGACTGATGCGGTTATGTTTAATCCTGAAGGAAAAAATATACTACCTGCGGCTATTCTCTACAAAAAAAACATATTAGCTTTAAGAGGGAGTTTCCGTCCTGTTACGAGCGTTAATATGGATATGTATGAGCGATCCTTAAAAATGTTTCTCGAGGAAAGTAAGGTAGTAAAAGAAAATACTTTAGTGATTTTTGAAATCACATTATCCAATTTACGTTCAGAAGGAGAAATTGATGAGAGAGATTTTATGGATAGAGCGGAATTGCTTTGTTCCTTAGGTCAAACGGTAATGATTTCAAACTTTCAGGAGTATTATAAAGTAGTAGAATATTTCTCTAATTACACCAAAGCAAGAATGGGATTGGCAATGGGAGTAAATAACTTGATTGATATTTTTGACGAAAAATATTATCGTCACCTTAGCGGAGGAATTTTAGAAGCTTTTGGTAAATTATTCTACCGAGATTTAAAAGTATTCTTGTATCCAATGATTGATGAAAATGGAGATATCATTACATCTGAAAATTTAAAAGTACATCCACGAATGAAAGAGTTGTACAAATTCTTTAAGTTTAACGGAAAAGTTATTGATATTGTTGATTACAACCCTAAGTTTCTTAAAGTGTTTTCACGTGAAGTATTGAAAATGATAAACCAAGGTAAATTAGGCTGGGAAAATATGTTGCCTCAAGGTGTTGCTGAACTTATTAAAAAAGATCACTTGTTTGGTTATGATCCTGATAAAGTTTTAGAAAAAAGTAAGTAATTGCTTTTATTTTAGACCTCCATTAAGAATTTCTTAATGGAGGTCTTTTTTGAATCTTATCCTAATATTTGAGACGCATGTGCTTTTGTTTTTACATCTGAAATTACTTCTTCTATAATTCCGTTTTCATCAATTATAAATGTGGTTCTATTTATTCCATCATATTCCTTGCCCATAAATTTTTTAGGCCCCCAAACTCCAAACGCTTCAATTACTGATTTATCTTCATCGGCAAGTAACGGAAAAGGGAAATCATATTTATTTTTAAAATTCAATTGCGCTTTAGCATTATCTGCACTTACACCAAGTAATGCATAATTATTGGCTGTAAATCTATCGAAATTATCTCTTAAATCACAAGCTTCTGCTGTGCAACCTGGCGTATTTGCTTTAGGATAAAAGAAAACTACTAATTTTTTTCCTTTATAATCTGCTAATGAATGTAGCATTCCATCCTGATCTTTCGCAGAAAAATTTGGCGCTTTATCTCCTTTTTTAAGTGGCATCATTATTTGTATTTTTGAATTATTAAATTTCTTATAATTGGTAGTGATTTTTTGCAATTGACATTGCAATTGACTTATTTTACATTTCAAAAATAAACTAAAATGACCAAACAAGAACGTGTAACATTTGTTATAAATACGTTAAATGATTTATATCCATCTATTCCTATTCCTTTAGATCATAAGGATCCTTATACTTTGTTGATTGCTGTTTTACTCTCAGCGCAATGTACAGATGTTCGTGTAAATAAAATTACACCATTACTTTTTGCTAAAGCAGACAATCCTTACGATATGGTAAAAATGAGCATCGAAGAAATCAAAGAAATTATTCGCCCTTGTGGTTTATCTCCAATGAAATCAAAGGGGATTCACGGTTTGTCTGAAATTCTTATTGAAAAATACGACGGAAAAGTGCCTCAAAGTTTTGAAGCTTTAGAATCGTTACCAGCAGTTGGTCATAAAACCGCAAGTGTGGTTATGTCACAAGCTTTTGGGGTTCCTGCATTTCCTGTTGATACCCATATTCATCGATTGATGTTTCGTTGGAACTTGACAAATGGTAAAAACGTGGTACAAACTGAAAAAGATGCAAAACGAATTTTTCCTGAATCTATTTGGAATGATTTACATCTTCAAATTATTTGGTATGGCAGAGAATATTCACCTGCTAGAGGATGGGATTTAGAGAAAGACATTATCACTAAAACAATTGGTAGAAAAACGATTTTAGAAGATTATCAAAAAAAAATGTCTCGGTAATTACCGAGACATTTTCCTAATTAGCTATCGTTTCAATGTTCATTTTACCCACTTTAATAATGCGTAACGCTTTAGAGTAACTTAATAAAAAAGATATTGTTTCTTTTTTAGGTTTCATCGAATTGGTAACTAATGCTTTTTTAGAGTAAATTTTTGCCATATTGTAGTTTGTTTGTTAGTACTACAACGAGGTTTTTCTTTAAATATTGTTAGTTCGTTAAAATAATTTGATGTTTATCAATTACCTTTCTTAAATTCATTAATGCGTACCGCATTCTTCCTAAGGCAGTGTTGATACTAACTCCTGTCAATTCAGAAATTTCTTTAAAACTAAGGTCTTGATAGATGCGCATAACCAATACCTCTTTTTGATCTTCGGGCAACTCTTCAATGATTTTTTTTAAATCTTCTTGCACTTGATCTGCAATTATTTGGTTTTCAACCGTTAAAGAATGATCTGTCATAATCGAAAAAATAGAAAACTCTTCAGTTTCTCTAAACATGGGCATTTTTTTATTTCTTCTAAAATGATCAATGATGAGATTATGAGCAATTCGCATTACCCATGGTAAAAATTTACCTTCTTCATTATAGGAATTTGATTTTAAAGTTTTTATTACTTTAACAAAAGTATCTTGAAAAATATCGTCAGATATATCTCTATCCGGAATTTTGGAATAGATAAAACCGTATATTTTTGATTGGTGCCTATTTATTAATATTGACAAAGCGTTCTCATCGCCAGCCATATAATTTTTTACCAATAGTGCATCTGGGGTTTGTACATTAGCCATAAAATTACCTTTTAGTTTGTATAAAAATTTTGAGAAAATTCTCTAAAAAGTAGTTTTTTGTATAGGCTGAATGTTAAAGTTTAATTAATATTAAACCAAATATACTATAATTCTTTCTTAAGAAACAAGTTTTAACTCAAACTTTAACAGTTATTATACAATAAAAAAAATCTTTTTTAGGCATACTAATTCATAAACTATCTTTTATTTATTTTAAATATTGAAAGTCTGCTTCAAGAGTTGCCTCAGAATTTCCTCCAACAAAAACTTTAAAATCACCAGGTTCGGCTTCCCATTTTGAATTTGCAGTATAAAATTCGATTGTTTTTTGATTAATTATAAATGTAATTGTTTTTGACTCGAAGGGTTTTAATTCGACCATTTCAAAACCTTTTAATTCTTTTACAGGTCTTGCAAAACTTCCCACTAAATCACGAATGTATAATTGAACGACTTCTTTACCTATAATTTCACTGTTGTTTTTTAAATCAACTGAAACTTTTATGTTGCCGTTTTCAGAAAAAGATATCTTGTCAAGTTGAATGTTAGAATACTCAAATTTAGAATAACTTAATCCGTATCCAAAAGGATATAAAGGATTGTCCTTTTCATCAATATAATGTGACCAAAAAACAACATCAGGATCTTTCTCTTGCATTGGACGACCAGTGCTTTTATAATTGTAATAAATAGGCAATTGTCCTACGTTTCTTGGAAATGTCATTGTTAATTTTCCACTCGGATTGTAATCACCATATAATACTTCTGCTATCGCATTACCGCTTTGAGTTCCTAACTGCCATGCTTCAACAATTGCAGGAACATGCTCTGCAGCCCACGGAAAAGCTAGTGGTCTTCCGTTATTTAGTACTAATACAATATTTTTATTAACAGCATAAACCGCTTCTAATAATTCTTGTTGAACTCCAGGCAATCCAATATCGGTTCTACTCCTACCTTCGCCAGATTGAAATCCGTTTTCTCCTAAAACCATGATGACAACATTTGCATTTTTTGCGGTTGCTATAGCTTCTTCAAATCCTGTTTTATCTGTTGTATTGACTTTAACTTCTTTAGCAAAACGTGTTTCTCCTACTATTACATCAGCCCCTTTTGCATAAGTCAATTGGTTTCCTTTGTATTTTTGCAATCCTTCTAAAACAGAAATAGCAGAATGATCATCAGCAGCTAATCTCCAATTTCCTAAAGGACTATTTTTATCATTGGCTAAAGCACCAATAAGTGCAATTTTTTGGCCTGACTTTTTTAAAGGCAGTAAATTAATTTCATTTTTTAATAATACAATAGATTTTTTTGCCATATCTAAAACACCTTCCTGAAACTCTGGTTTTCCGATAGTTGCTTTTTCATAGGCTTCGTCGCAATATTTATAAGGATTTTCAAATAAACCTAATTCAAATTTTACTTTTAAAACGCGTCTTACGGCGTCATCTATAGTTGATTCATTTACTTTTCCGTTTTTTACCAAATCGTTTAAATATTTTATATAAACATTTGATTCCATATCCATATCAGAACCTGCATTTATAGCAATTTCTGCTGCGTGTATATTATCTTTTGCATAACCATGAGTTACCAATTCTTTTATTGACCCCCAATCGGAAACAACAAATCCTTGAAAATCCCATGCTCCTTTTAGAATATCTCTTTGTAAATATTTATTTCCAGTAGCTGGAATACCGTTTAATTGGTTAAATGAGTTCATGAAAGAACGTACACCAGCAGCTACAGCAGCTTTAAATGGAGGGAAAATTATATTTTGAAGTGTTTCATTACTTACGTCAACGGTATTGTATTCTTTACCGGCTTCTGCAAATCCATAGCCCGCAAAGTGTTTTGCACAGGCAATTATATTTTTGTTTGATGAAAGATTTCCTTGAAAACCCTTGATTCGAGCCTCAGCAATTTTAATTCCTAAAAAAGTATCTTCACCTGCGCCTTCCATAACTCTTCCCCAACGTGCATCACGCGTAACATCAATCATTGGAGCAAATGTCCAATTAATTCCTGCCGCTGCAGCTTCTTCTGCTGCAATTTCGGCCGATTTTTGAATGGCTAGTAAATCCCAACTCGCTGATTCAGCTAATGGAATAGGACTAATGGTTTTGTACCCGTGAATTATATCATATCCAAATAAAAGCGGGATTCCTAAACGCGTTTCTTCAACAGCAATTTTTTGTAATTTGTAGATGTTTTTAACCCCTTTTACATTAAGCATTGCGCCTACAAGTCCCGATTTAATATCCTGATACTTTTTTGCTGCATCCCCATCCTTTGGAACTGGACCCGTAAAATCCCAAAAACCACTGTACTGATTAAGCTGCCCTATTTTTTCATTTAGAGTCATTTTTTTTAGAAGATCATCAACTTTCTTGTCAGTATTCTTTTCTTGGGAATACCCCGATAAAATAGTGAGCAAAAAAATCACTCTAATATATATTTTCATATCCTTTTTTATATCTGTTAATGTGACTTTAAATATATTTATTCATTTAATATATTAATGTTTGAATGGCATGAGATGGGATTTCAATTTCGGTAGCTACCATTCCAATACAAAGATTGTATTTTACTTTTTTACTGTCCTGATTCATTACAATAGTGACTATTTTTCCGTCCGGATTAAGAAATGAAGTGGTTAACAATTTACTTCTACTTGCTACACTACTAATTCTTTTGGCTCCTTTTTGAATAAATTTAGAAAAATGACCTATAAAAAAATAAGAAGGTGTATAAATAAGTTCATCTTTAGTTACATCTGCATGAATAGGTGAAAAGCAAAAATTTTGAACATGGTTTGGACCTCCGTATTGATCTAAAAGAATATTCCAATCAGTCCAACCTACTGTTCCATTATTAAAATCGTTAATCATAGATTTTCCATAACGTTCTCCGTTTGCCCAAAGTTGATATTTTTTAGAGTCAAATTTCTCTACACAGCCCTCGGTAAATAAAAGATTTTTTGTTGGATACATTTCGTTGACCGCATCTATATTTTCATACATTTGATTGCCTCCACTCCAGTTTTCATACCAATGAAAACCAATACCCCAAACGTATTTACTAGCATCTTTATCATCAAGAATTACATTCACTCTTTGTGTGATTAAATCTCGATTATGATCCCAAACAATTATTTTTTTATTTCCAAGTCCTGCTTTTTTGAGTGTAGGCCCTAAGAATTTTTTAAGAAAATCTCTCTCTTCTTCGGCAGAATAAATACACGATTCCCAACGTTGTTTCGCCATTGGCTCATTTTGTATTGTCAATCCCCAAACGGGAATCCCTTCTTTTTCGAGTTCATTTATATATTTTACATAATAATTAGCCCAAGGTTGATAATACTCTGGTAAAAGTTTTCCGCCTTGAAGTACATTATTATTATCTTTCATAAATGCAGGCGGAGACCATGGACTGATATACAAAGAAGCCTTTTTGCCAATCATTGCCATTGCTTTTTTAAGTAATGGTAGTTTGTATTCTTTATCAATATCAATTGAAAAAGATTGAAGTTCATTATCACCTTCAGTTATGTAAGTATAACTTTTTGAACTAAAATCACAGCTGTTCATATTTGTTCGAATAACCGAATACCCTATGCCTTTGTCGCTAGAAAAATAGGCGTTTAAAAACTCTAGTTGTTTTTCTTTTGAAAGTTTTGCAAATACTTCTGCACTAGCGTCAGTAATAGCTCCACCAATTCCAATAAAAGTTTGAAATTGTTTATTTGGATTTACGAAAATACATATATCTGTTTCTAGTGGCTGATTGAACGCTCTAAATGTCAAATTTGAATTAGCTCTAGATAGTTTTAAACTAGTGCTATCAGCAGAAGTGAATACCGTAACTGATTTGTTTTCTATTGAGAACATACTTGAGAAAGATTCTTTTTTTTGTTGCGAAAAAACACTTGATACTACAAGTACTATTATTGGTATTATTACTACTTTCATAAAATTTTACTATTTTCAATAGTTTTATTAGTCCACTTTTTATTTCACTAAAGTTGTCAAGAAACATTTTTGAATATTTAATTAAGCTAAATAAAATAAACTCATCACGTAAAACCTAGTTTTAAATTTCACGCAATGGGTAAATAAAACTGTACTAATTATATACTCTAACGTAATCTATTTCGAAAGTAGAAGATGCGAAATTTGGGTCAATTGCTCCTCCTAATCCACCTCCCATTGCACAATTCATTATCAAGAAAAAATTCTGATTAAATGGCAAAGTAGTACTATTTTTAAAATTTTTAAACAATTGATTATCAATATAAAAATTAATAAAATCAGCTCTCCACTCTATGGAGTATATATGAAACTCTGTAGTCGCATTAGAAATAATCTTACTTGAAGAATCAGCGTTGCCTCCTGAACGTCCCGAATAATGAAGTGTTCCTAATATTTTATTGAGCTGATTTCCTGTATGCTCCATGATGTCTATTTCGCCGCATGCTGGCCATCCTACAGCATCTATATTATTTCCCAACATCCATAAAGCAGGCCAAGTTCCTCCTCCCGCAGGTAGTTTTGCTCTAAATTCAATTTTTCCGTATTTAATTGAAAATTTACCTTTAGTTAACAGTCTAGCAGATGTATAATTACTGCCTTGAAAATCTTCTTTTTTTGTTATAATTTTTAGAACACCATTTTCAACAATCACATTATCCCTTCGGTTGGTATAGTATTGAGATTCATTATTTCCCCATCCATTATTACCCGTTCCTATATCAAATCCCCATTTAGAAGAGTTTGGCGCACCGTTTACATTGAATTCATCAGACCATATTGGCGCTGTAGAAACACTTAAAGTTATAGTAACAGAAGTACTAATAGCATTTGACCCATTTAAAGCGGTTATAGTGACTAAATAGCTGTAAGTCCCAGCTGTTTTATAAGTATAATTAATTATACCATTAGTAAAATTTTGTACATTTCCATCACCAAATGATATTTTATAGGATGTCGCATTTGTTGCATTAATATTGAATTTAACGTTACCACTACCATCACCATTTGGATTTTCTGTACTTTTACCAGTAATTTCAGTTGTTACTGTAAGATTAGAAGGCATAGTTCCAGCATCATTATTAGAACCTCCGTCTGAAGAGCTACAAGAAATTAATAGAATTAGCGCTATTAATACTGCAAGATGTTTTCTATTTTTAAAAAACGAATTTAGCATTTATTAAATATTTAATTGATTATTTACTATATAAAAATAGGAGCTAAATAATTTAGCTCCTATATCTTTAAAATCTATACTTTATTCAGCTGGTACTAGTACAAACCACCATTCAAACCCATTATTACCGTCAACAGTACTTAAAACCAATTCGTTTGGATTATTTCTTTTTTCTCTATCAAAAATTCGGTACTGATGACTTCCGCCAGTATAATAACCAATAAAACCAAGACCAGAAAGGGTTATAGTTTCAACACCATTAGGAGCTGAAAAACTATACTGACCAGTATTACTAGCATAAGGATACTGAATAATATCATCCCCTTCACCAGTTCCTCCAGGACCGTTTAACTCTTCTATTAATGTTTTACGACCAAAAACCGTACCATCAGCTCCTGTATCGTGAGTAAAACTTAAATCCGAATTGAACGTAAAACGGTCATCATACATACCCGTATTGGCTTTTGCATTTGCAGGAGCTCCATACCATTCTGTTATAACGGAACCGCCCACTGGTCCTAATCCAAAATGATTATTTCCTTCTGCTTTTATTCTCCATGTTCTAGAGCTATTGGCATTTAGCATCGTTACCAATTCTGCAGGTGGAACATATACTACCAATACTTCAAACTCAATAGTTGCACTTGAACTTATGCCCCCTTTTCCGGTGGCAACTACAGTTACAATATATTTATTAGTACCCGTTTTTGCAAAATTATAATTTTTAAATCCGGATGAACGCATTTCTTCAGTACCATTATGAATAAATTTATAAGAAACTGCATTATCTGCTTTGGCGGTAATATTTACTACACCAGAGCCATCACCGTATGGATTACTCGCATCTTTACCTACAATTTCAGGAGTAATTGTCAAATTGGTTGGAGCAACAATGTCTCCAAACTCATAATCTTCTTTTTCACAGCTACTTAATAGTAAAACCAATGAAAGAAAACTAATAAAATATTTTATATTTTTCATTTTTTATCTTTTTAAATTAAATTCTTACCAATTTGTAGGACCAAAACACTCCATTTCCGGCTTCAATAACTACATTCATTGTATTCTTATCCTCTGAAAGCGTTACATTATACGTTATTGAATTGGGAACAGCAACATTAGGTAACTCTCCAGCATTATTTGCTTTTGGAAGACCAAGGTAAGCACCCGCACCTGTAATCTTAATTGTTCCTGCAACTTCGTCATAAACATAGCTAGCTGCCGAACCATCATGAGGAGCTACTGGTGCTCCGCATGCATCCACAGCAACACCTTGCCATTTCTCAAGCCAAGTCTCTGTGCCTAAAACATTACTAAAAGTTCCGTTTGAAGAAAAAACATAAGTGTCATCAAAATAACATGCCCTATCAATTACGGCTTGATCGCTAATTGAAAACCAAGCACCACTTCCTGAGCTGGGACCTACTTTTAAAGAACCTGCTTCTGGAGCCATTTTCCATGTTCCTGCTAATCCAGTTGAAGGAGCTGCTGTTTTATAGAAATAAAGATTATCTATAAAAATGGTTCCTGTTGCCCAAGGCGCTCCAACAAATTTAAATTGTTTTAAATTGTTAATAGGTAAACCTTGACTTGTAAAATCCGTTAAAGGTATATCAAAACTATTCCATTGATTGGCTACCAAAGTTTTAGTTACAAATCTTTCATTTGCTGGTATAACTCCGTCTGGAAGTGGAAAAATATCGACTGATATATTTGAAGCTGACCAAATATCAATATGAAGAAACTCCATAGAAGAGGCATCAATAGCCGACCCTATGTCGATTCCTTGGTAGCTCAATTTAATATAATTTAACATCTTGTCTCCATTCAAATCGAATTCACTCCAACTGCTGCCTTGTCCTCCTTGTCCCCAATCTGGGAAGTAATTTGAACCCGCAACATTGGTATATTTTGAACCGTAGATAGAAATAACATTAGCTTCTTGTCGTAAAGGAGGGGCTGGAGCCGAAGTTGTAGGCTGAAGGATAGCTGTTACAACAAAACTCTCTGAATATTCGGTTGTTTTAATGGCTCCACTTTTCACAACTATTCTTATAGTATAAGTTCCTGAATTTATATAAGTGTAGGAAGCTGTTCCTCCAATATTTGCAGATACCGGTGTATCATTACCGGGTTCTCCAAAATACACATCAAACATAGTTGCAAAATCTGCTGTTGCTTTAACATTCACTTTTTTTGAAATTAACAAATCATTAGAAATAGTAACCACTAAATTTTCAGGTGCTTTTAACGACACTACTAAGCTTTGAGTAACTTCTGTTTTTAATCCTTTAACACTCGTAGCAATTATTTTTACAGTATAGGTGCCTTCTGCATAAATATGCGAAGTACTTTTTCCAGGAACAACAGTAGCTGGCGTGAGAGTTCCATCACCATAATATATATCAAAAGATACAACACTTTCACCATTTGGGGTAATGGTTACAAGACCCGAATTATCCTGAGTAATATTATAAAATGCAGTAACATTCGTTGGTGCTCCAAGTGAATTGAAAAGCGAAGTATCATCATCGATACCATCAACCGTACAACTTATGGCTAGAGCCAATAAGATTACGAAACCAAAAATAAATTTTATATTTTTCATAGCTATACTTTTTTAATATTTAGGGTTTTGTGCCCAATTTCCTCCTGAGAATTGAATCTCTTCAAATGGAATAGGGAATAATTCATTTTTTCCAGCAACAAATCCATCGATTTCTTGTGCTGCTTTACCAGTTCTAACTAAATCGAAGAAACGGTGCCCTTCACCAGCTAGTTCTACTCTTCTTTCTGCTAAAATAGCATCGTATAATGCTGAACCTGATTCAGAAATTCGGTGATTTTCATCTCCAAATGCTCTGTCTCTAACAAGATTTAAATATTCTCTTGCCTTAACATCATTACCACTTTTACTGCTTGCTTCTGCTGCCATCAAAAGCACATCAGCATAACGAATAGCTCTGTAATTATTTGGACTCGTTAGTTTTTGATCATTTGCAGCCCCAATTCTTCTTGTTCTAGGTATGTATTTTCTGTTAAAAAAACCAGTATCCTCATTTTGTTTGGTATATTTAGTTCCAGGATTTGCAGGAATCCAAGTAGCCATATCTAAAATGGTCACCTCTTTTCTGGTGTCTCCCGCTTCAAAAGCACTTACTATTTTTGGAGTAGGCAAATTAAAGTTATTACCATCAGCGAATACAGGGCCTTCATAACCAAAAGGACCAGCAAAACCTACTGCTACATTCCCTTCAATGTTTTGTAAGCCCTCGTAACGACCACCTTCAACATCGGTATACTGTATTTCAAAAACAGACTCTGGTCCGTTTTCTCCAGCTTCTTCAAAAATGCTTCCAAAAGGAGTTAGACCATCTGAAATTTGTTGCGGTGTCAAATCTGAAGTGCTTACCAAACGATAATTTCCTTTAGTAATCAGGATTTCAAGAGTAGCTGCAGCTTCGGTGTATTTTCCTTGATACAAATAGGCTTTTCCTAGCAGCGCGAATGCTGCTCCGCTAGTGGCTCTTCCTTGTTGTGCCGCAGCTACACTCAAATTTTGAGTAGCATAAATTAAATCAGCTTCGATAGAGGCATACACCTCATTCACTGAAGAACGCGGAACGGTTTTTTCATCGCCAGAAAGAAATCGTTTGTCTCCATTCATTGGGATTCCTCCAAACCATTTTACCAATTCAAAATGATAATAGGCTCTAAGAAACCGTGCTTGAGCAATAATTTGATTCTTGCCTTCGAAATCAGTTTTGTCTTTAAATTCTAGTATGTAATTGGCTCTCTGAACTCCTGCAAACATCCAATCCCACAATTGTTTAATTTGAGCATTTACTGGTGAATGAATCATATCATCAACTGATTGATAGCCAGGTACGTCGTTTGGACCATTACCCCCTGCAAAAGTGTTGTCAGAAGCAATCTCTCCCATCAAGACATTGATAAAAGTGGAATGTAATAAATCGTAAGCTGCAATCAAGGCAGCCTCGTAATCGGTTTTAGAATTGAAATAATTCTCTGCATCAATGGAATACTGAACAGGTCTTTCAACAAAATCATCGTTACACGAAACAACTATTGTCGATAAAATCGCAACGCTTGCTATTGCTATATTTATATACTTTTTCATCTTTATTTAAATTAAAAATTAATATTTAAACCCAATAAATAGGTTCTTGGAATAGGATAAAAACCATCATCAATTCCGCCGCCAATTGGAGCTCCATTTGAAGCGCCAGGATCATACCCTTTGTATTTAGTAAAGGTGTATAAATTGTTCACTCCGGCATATAATCTTAATTTTGAAATACCTGCTTTCGAAACAAAACTAGAATTTAAAGTGTACCCTAACTGTATGTTTTGAATTCTAAAGAAAGATGCATCCTCTACAAAATAATCTGAAAATAATCTGTTAGTATTGGCACCTGTAGTAACTCTTGGTACTGTATTGCTTGTTCCTTCCCCAGTCCATCGGTCTAAAACATAAGTCAAACGGTTGGCATCATCAGCAATGCTTTCGTAATTTCGAACCATATCGTTCCCTATAGAAGCAAAAGTGTACATTGAAAAATCAATCCCTTTATAATTTAACTGAACATTGAAACCCATAGTCGCCTCAGGAATCGGATCTCCAATATCGGTTCTGTCATCCTCTAAAGTAATTTTTCCATCTCCATTAACATCTACATAACGAATATCACCAGCGTTAGCTCTAACCCCATTTTGAATTGGTTGAGCATCTACATCAGCTTGATTTTGATACAATCCATTTGTTTTTAAACCATAAAAATACCCCATTGAATGTCCTACTTGCATTCGGGAAGGAAATTGTTGACCAACTCCAAACACACCACCTTCAACATATGGAGCGCCATTTATTTGAGTAACATTATTTTTAAGGAGTGTAACATTATATCCAAGATTTATACTAAATTCATCAGAGAATTCATTTTTATAATTTACAGCAAATTCTAATCCTGAGTTTCTAACCGTTCCTGCATTAATGGTTGGATTAGATGCTCCAGGGGCAGCTCCTCCTAGAATACCTGAAACAGGAATCAATGGAATTAACAAATCGGCTCTGGTATCTATAAAATAATCAGCTACAATATTAACCTTGTTATTATATAAATTGATATCCAAACCCACATCAAATTTCTTAGCTTGTTCCCATTTTAAATTTGGGTTTGGGATTTGTCCTGTCGCTCGACCGTTAACTAAACCTCCATCAAAAAGGTAAGTAGCTTCTCCGGTTAACTGAGATATATAACCATTATTAGGAATTCTATCATTTCCTACTATACCATAACTTCCTCTCAACTTCATGAAGTTTACTATGTTTTTTTCGCCAAAGAATGCCTCATCAGATATTAACCAACCAGCTGTAAGTGATGGGAAATAACCTACTTTATTTCCAGGTCCAAATTTGGTAGAAGAATCTCTACGTAACATTCCAGACAAAAGGTATTTTCCTTTAAAGTCATATTGTAGTCTCGTAAAATAAGAAAGTCTTCTTTCGTCATAAATGTAAGACCCAGCAGGATTAATATTTCCTTCTGTTGGACCATCAGCCAAATCAATATCTGCAAATTCCCATGAATTATTAGGAACGTCGAAACCAGTTGCAAACAAACCATTACCATATTCTTTATAAATGGTGTTACCAACCATGGCAACTACTTTATGGTTTTCGGCTATTGTTTTGGTATACGTTCCAAAAATATCAAAAGAATAATTATTATCGTTAATAGCGTTTTGAGATACTGAACTTCTATCTACATTAAATACCTTTCCGCCTCCATAATCTACAATTTTGGCGAAAGATTTACCCTCACTATTTGCCGATTTAAACCCTAAATTACTAGAAATAACAAAATCTTTAAATAATTTATAGTCCAATCCGAAATTACCACTGATTTGTTTAAAATTATATCTGTTGTAGGTATTGTCTATTTGGGCTAATGGATTAATCATTTCATTGCCTAAAGTTCCTCCAGGAAAAACGGTGAAATTTCCATTTGCATCATACGGTTTAAGCACAGTAGGAGCATTTACTGAATTTAAAAGCACTGAGGCGTTTCCGTTTTCAAGTAAAGTTTTTCTATTGAAATAGGTATAAATAACGTTCGATTTTAGTTTTAATCTATCCGAAACATCAGCATTTAATGATAATCTTGCTGTATTTCTTAAAAAACCCGATTTATCTCCTCCTACAATTCCTTCTTGGTCTAAATGAGAACCACTTACTGCATACGTAATTTTTTCAGATCCACCAGAAAAAGTCAAATCATGACTAATGATAGGTACATTTCTACCAAAAACTTCTTTTTGCCAATCAGTTCCTTGTCCTATACTAGAAGATAAGTTAGGATAAGGTAGCGGTTTTCCACCATTAGCATAACTTTCGTTGAGTAATGCAGCATATTGAGTAGCATTTAAAGTTGACAACGTTTTCGCTGTTTCTTGAAAACCAGTGTAAGTGTTATAGGCCAACTTTCCTTTAGCATTTTTCTTCCCTGTTTTGGTAATTACTAAAATAACCCCATTTGCTGCAGCAGAACCATAAATTGCAGCTTGGGCATCTTTTAAAACTGTAATAGATTCTATATCGTTCGGGTTTAACAATCCGAGTTCTCCTATATAACCATCAATAATAGTAAGTGGTTCTGCATCGCCATTGGTAGCAATCCCTCGAATACGAATGTCTAATTTGGCACCCGGAGAACCTGAAGTCGAGGTTACATTCACACCAGAAACAGTTCCTTGAAGCGCTTGCTCTATCCTAACTGGTTTTAAAATATCTAGAGTTTTACTATCTACAACAGAGACAGCTCCTGTTACTTCTCGCTTTTTCTGAGAACCATACCCAATTACAACCACTTCTTGTAAAGATTGCGTTTCCGGCTTAAGTTTAACATCTATTTGTGTCCTTCCGCTTATTGCTTCCTGACTCTGAGTATAACCAACATAACTGATTAGTAAAGTTCCATTTGAATCAGCATTAATCTGATAATTACCGTCAAAATCAGAAACCGTCGAAGTAGTGGTTCCTTTCACTAAAATTGTTGCACCTGGTGTGGGCAATCCATTTTCGTCTAGCACCTTTCCTTTAATGGTAAGCGTTTGAGCTTGACCGTAAATTGAAAATAAAAGTGCGAAAACATAAAAAATAAACATTCTTGTTTTTTTCATTTTTCTAAAATTTTTGGTTAGTAATTAATAGTGGTTTTTATGTTAATAAATATCTCTTTTTTTGAAAAGAAGATATCGGTTTTAATAGACATTCATCAGATAAAATGCTTTTTTTACTCTTATAAAATTCAGTTTTAGTTGGTTATCATTTTTTTATAATTTTTATATTTTCTATTCCTTGAGAATTTTTCACTTTTAGAAAGTAAATTCCTGACTTAAAAGCACTCATGTCTAAATCATGAGAGGCTTTTACTATAACTTCTAACTGTTTTTTTCCTAAAACATCCGTTATTGAAATTTCGTTTTGATCGTCAGTTAACCTCAAGCTCAAAATGTTTTCTACAGGGTTCGGAAAATAAGATTGCTTTACTTTAGAAACAGTTTCAACTCCTAACGAACAACTTTTGCCCACCACATATTGAAAATATTTAGTTGCTGATTGACCCCCAGCAAAAGCAAATTTAACACCATAACTAATGGTTGAACCAATAGTTTGTCCAGATATGGTTGAGGTAAAAATATTACCTGAAACAGTTGCCATTTGCACTTCAGAGAAAGGAGATTCTTTCCATAAAAAAGCAACAACTCCTACTTTATTAGTATCTAAAAGTTCGAAAGTAATCTTAACATCTGTCCCTATGGTTTCGAAAGCATATTTATAACCCGTTGTAAATGAACCTTGACCGGCTAAAGCCTGAGTATCATTTCCTGTACATTCCAACCTTAAAGAAGTTTTTGCATTGAGTACAATTGGATTGTTTTCTGCTGGTTTTCCTGACAAATCGCTAGCTGTTACTGTGAAAGTATAATTGGTATTTTGGGTTAAGTTAGGAATAA
The DNA here is from genome assembly GCF_042677265.1 of Flavobacterium myungsuense. NCBI lineage: Bacteria > Pseudomonadati > Bacteroidota > Flavobacteriia > Flavobacteriales > Flavobacteriaceae > Flavobacterium > Flavobacterium myungsuense. The sequence goes on from NZ_JBHTIZ010000025.1 coordinate 57,109, forward strand.
TTACCGATTTTTGAACTCCAGCTGGACTATATATGGTTTTTAAACCATTCCCGTACTCTATGGTGTAAACCATATTTCCTGAATCATCTGATGCATTCAAAATTAATTCAACAGAAGAACCTGTAACTTGCCCTACTGTAGCTGTAAAATTAGTTGGTGCTTGAGTATCAATAGCAGTATTTTGATATATTCTTACATAATCGATTATCATAGAAGCTTGAACAAAATTAGATGGAATTGCTCCTGCAAAACCACCCATAGCGATGTTTAATAATATATATTGATCCTTATCAAATGGCCAAGTACTTGCGTTTTTTACAGTGGGATTGTAGGTGTAATAAACCACATCATCTAAAAGAAATGAAATTTGGTTGGGTGACCAGTTCATAGAATAAATATGGTAATTTTGTGCTATGTCATTAGCTTGTATTCCGCCTTTGTTCACGGTATTACCATTAGATGATGGTGTGTGTATGGCAGCACCAATATAGTTTTTAGGCTTGTCAGGGAAAATTCCATGCTCCATAATATCTAGTTCACCACAAGCAGGCCAACTCGTTGTTCCGAAATTTGAATCGAAATAGCCACCATCTTCATTTACATTTTTTCCTAACAACCATAATGCAGGCCAAGTTCCAGCATCATTTGGTGCTTTAGCTCTAATATCTACTCGACCGTAGGTAAAAGCAAACTTAGAGTTTAATCGAGCAGATGTATACTGTTTAGTAACGTTCTGATCTCTAAAATCCTCCTTTATTGCAATTATATTTAAATTTCCTGCTTCTACAAAAGAATTACTCAAGCGATTGGTGTAATGTTGTACCTCGTTATTAAACCAGCTTCCGCCTGATGGTATTTGCGTTTGATGAAACCAATTGTTAGCATTGACGGCTCCGTTGTTATCAAATTCATCTGACCAAACAAGGTCTTTATAAACGATATCGACTTGTGCAAAACAGAATTGACCTATTAATATAAGTACAAATAATAATTGTAAAGTAGTATTTTTTTTCATGATGTTTTTTTGTTCATTCCGTGTTTCAAATGAACTTGATTAGTATTAATTTAATTTTATTTATTAGTATTTTAATTTTTCATTTTTGTCCCAAATACCCCAGTAGGCTCCAACCTCACCTTCGGCTCCTACTTTCCATGATTCGTCAAAAGAAGAAAAGTAAAAAATATCAATATTCTCTTTTTGAGACCAGAGTTGCGTATTTATAAAATATTTTATAGCGTTTTCTGTAGATGGATGAGAGCCTTTAAAACTTTCGCCTTTACTTGGCCATCCCGTTTCAGTAATAATTACTTTTTTCCCATTTGCAGCATGTAAAGCTTGATGGTACATTTGATTCATGTGTCCTAATGAATATTCGAGATCACAGCCTTCCCAGTACGGATAACAATTGGTTAAAATAAGATCACAAGCTGCCGTTATTCTTGGTTTTATAGAAAACTCATAATACGCATCTACATAACCTACAGGAATCAAATCAGGAATAGTAGCCTTTACTCTGCTGATAAATTCTATAAGTTCATCTTCAGATAAATCTTTGCGATACATAACTTCATTTCCCACAGCAGCAATATCGACAAAACCTTCGTTAGCCAATTTTACAAGCCCTTCAATTTCTCTTTCATTAATTTCTGGATCATCGCCCAACCATGCTCCTACTAATGTTTTAATTCCATATTCTTTAGCAATCATTGGAATAAATTCGTTCCCTTCAGTACATGAAAAAGAACGCACCCATTTGGTATAAGGAGCAATAATTTTCATTCTACGGCGAACTTGTTCTTCAGTTATAATATCGCCAGGTTTTTGTCCGTCTTCATAAAGGCTAAAACAAAGCCCATGCATTCCAGTTTTTAACACTTGACTAAAAAGGTTAATTAATTGCTCAGACGATTGGGTTGAATAATCAACACCTTTAAAAGAATCAACTTGTTTAGTTTCATCAAAATTAATTTGATAAAGCGAATCTTCTTTTCTTCTAAATGACATTTGTTCTTAATTTAGTATCAAACTTTAATTTTTCATTTTTATCCCAAATTCCCCAAGCTGTTCCTAATTCGCCCTCTTGATTTACTTTCCAAGATTCATCAAATGATGAAAAATAGAAAAGTTCAATATTCTTATGAATAGCCCATTCTTGAACAGCAATAAAATATTTCATTGCATTTACATTGGATGGTTTTGCAGCTTCAACAGATTCCCCGGTACTTGGCCATCCTGTTTCAGTAATGATTACTTTTTTACCTTTGGAAACGCGTTGAGTTAATTCTATCATTTCATCTAAATATGAGATTGCATATTGATTGTCTGCGCCTTCCCAGAATGGATAACAGTTGGCTAAAACAACATCACAAGCCTCAACCAAAGCAGGTCGATCAAGGAACTGATAATAGGCATCTACATATCCGACAGGAATAGAAACAGGTAGCGCTTGTCTTACTCTTTTGATATATTGTAATAACTCTTGCTCCGCAATTTCTCCTCGATGTAACACTTCATTACCTATAGCAGCAATATCTACTAAACCAGCATTTGCTAGTGAAATCAAGGAATTTATTTCTCTTTCATTGCGTTCTTTATCTTCACTAATCCATGCTCCAACAATGGTCTTTAATCCTTTTTGATGCGCAATTTCTGGAATAAGTTCGTTACCTTCAGAACAAGAAAAAGTTCTAATCCATTGCGTATAAGGACTAATGATATCGAGTCTTTTATTAATTTGACTTTCTGATAAAATATCACCTGCTTTTTGACCTTCAACATAAGGACTAAAACACAAACCATGTAAACCACTATTTAAAATTTCGGAAAATTGTGTTCTAATTTCAGTTTCGTTTTTTGATCTTAAATCTGTACCTTTAACAGTATTTATTGCACTTCCGCTTTTCCCTAATGATAGTAATTTACCAGAAAGATATGCTGACGATTGTTTTTGACCTTGACCTTTTCTCTTGTCTATTAAATCTCTTACTTCTAAAGCTTTCACTTCATCAATATCATAATTTTTCATTACCCAAATAGCAGTTAAAGTACCAAGAATTGGAATTCCTACAAAGAAAATTCTTAACCAAAACATGGTTTCATCTGTTTGTGAAGCTGCATTCGATTGAAAACTAACCAACGAAAGAATTAAACCACTTAATAATCCAGCCACTGCAGTTCCAAATTTAACCATCCACCAATAAATAGCTCCCAAACTTCCCTCTCTTCTTTTGCCAGAATTTAATTCATCTATATCTATAACATCAGATGTCATTGACATCATTAAGGTAAACAGACTACCTATACCAAATGAAAAGAATGGAAGTGCAAAAAGAAATAAATAAGGTTTACCAGGAACAAAAAGTAAAAAAAGTAAAATATAACCCACTATTGAAATGCCTTGAGAAAGTAAAAATGCTTTCTTTTTTCCCATTACCTTAGACATCCTTGCAACTATAGGAATTACCATAATAGTGGTACTAATTGCTCCTACACACCCAAATAATGTTGGCCATAAACCAAACCCTTCTTCGTTTCCTTTGAACAAGTAATATTTGATAATGAAGTATGAAAAGCCAGCTGTTGTTTGAAAAGCGTTAAAAATTAAGAAAGTTGCTATACAAATTTTTCTGAAAGGCTTGATTTCTATCGAAGCTTTTAATCCTTCTTTAATTTCTCCAAAACTACCTAGGATTCCTTTAAAATCAATTGGGCTATAGTTTTCGTTTAGAGTAGATTTACTTGGAATAAAAAATGCTGGAATAGCCGCTAAAATGGAGCAACCAATAGCCACATAAACAGACAAAGTTCTAACCGCTACATCACTAGATGAAAACAATGATTTATCAGCCATCAATACCCAAAACCAAGGCGCAACAACCCAAGCTAATTGACCAATTAGTTGAGAAGTTGCCATAATATTAGTTCGCTCATGAAAATCGTCGCTCATTTCATACCCCATAGCAACGTAAGGAATGCTAAATATGGTAAGACCTGAATAAAAAATCAAAGAAATAACTAAAAAGTAAATAAAATTGTAAGTAACACCATTTTCAACATACAATTGCCACATTAATGCAAATGAAATTCCTAAAATAATGGCACCTGCTAAAACATATTGTCTTCGTCTGCCCCATTTTGATTTTGTATTATCACTTACATATCCCATTATAAGATCAAATAAAGCATCATAAAATTTAGGAATAAAGTAGGTTAAACCAAGTAACAACCCACTAAAACCTAGTTGTTCTACTAATACAACAGTGAAAATTCCAATCATTGCCGGAAACATTTGGTTGGCTAACATTCCTAGTCCAAAGGCTATCTTTTGCCCCATAGGAACCTTTGTAATTGTGTTTGAATTTTGACTTGACATAATATATTGGTTATTTGATGGTTATTTTTATTAATGAAATTAAATTGGTTTATGGATAGATTATTATTGTTTGTAAAGCTTGCGCATTAATTGAAATACTTTTAGTTTTCTTATCTAATTGTAAAGTAATATTTTGTTTTTCTGATGTTGGATTAAAAACTACGACTGCTATTGTACCATCAGGATTTTTTACAGCTGTAGTAACAATCTCTTTATGATTTATGGTACATCCAATTTTTACTGCACCAGGTCTCATATATTTGCTAAAATGAGCCATGGTATAGTATAATGGAGTAAAATAGACTTCATCTTTATTGACATCTACAATTACAGGAGCAATGCACCAATTTTTAAACCAGTTTGGGCCTCCACCAGTATCTAAAACCATATTCCAATCGACCCAGCCATCGACCCAGTTGTTCAAACAACCAATGATGTCATTAGCATAGCGGTTAACAGGAGCATATTTAGGATGCAAATATTTATCCTTTTCACTAGCCCAATCCCAACCCCAATCGGTAGCTTCTTTTTTCCAATACCAAGCATCGTCATTCCAATGTGGTATTTCAGAATCTACACAAGCCTCCGTTTGGATTAAATATTTATTTGGTGCTTTTTTGTGAGCATATTGTAAATCTTCAGGGAAAACTTCATAAGTACTTTCATACCAATGTACCGCTAAACCATCATAATATTTAGACGATTTTTCATCTTCATACATAACATCTACCCATTCTTTTATTCCAGCTCTGTTTTGATCGTAACCTAAAATATTTACATCGCCCCAACCCTCTTTTTCTAATTTTGGTCCTAGATGGTTCTGAACAAAATTGGTCATTTCTTTTGGAGAAAAAAGCGTACTTTCCCAGTTATTCCCGTTGCCATGTGGTTCATTTATAACGGTTACACCCCATATATTGATTCCTTCTTTTTTGTAAGCATTCAAATATTTAGAAAAGTATAAAGCAAACGAATCATTAAATTCGGGTAATAATTTTCCTCCAACATATTTTTTGTTGTCTTTCATCCAAGGTGGTGCAGTCCATGGAGAAGCAATAATATTAAACCCTTCTTTAGAAATAGCTTTCGCTTCTAAAATCATTGGAATTAAATCTGATTTATCATCTTCAATAGTAAAATTTTCTAGTGATACATCATTTTCAACTTTAGCATAAGTGTAATTGCTTAACGAAAAATCACAAGAAGCAATATGTGTTCTTGTCAATGAATAATTGGCACCTTCTTCGCCAAAATAGGCATCAAGTATTTTTTTACGATTAGTTTGACTCAATCGATTGAGTAAAGAGGCCGAAGCTTCGGTAAATGAGCCACCAAAACCAGTAATCGTTTGAAATTTCTCTTCAGGGTTTATGTTGATTAACACTGCGTTTTCGTTTGCAGAAAAGGCAGTTATTTTTGTTAATGAATTACCTTGAGCTGAAGTTTCATAGACTGCAACATTTAAATCTTTGGCTACCTTACAACTATTCAATACGAATGCCATAATAAAAATTATTATAAAAAATTTTAATCGAACTATAGTAAATTTTTTCATTTTTAATTAATTTTTAATCAATACAGCAGGTGTTTTCACATCTAGCCATAAGGCTTCTAAATTACCATTATAGGTTTTTGTAATGGGCTTACCATCACGAGTTAAACCTTTAAAAACTCCTTTATCAACTAAATCCCATAAAGCATATTTTGCTTGAGATTGTAGGTTTATTAATCCGAAATGATTTTCTGACCCCATTGCATTCCCACTATCTTTCCACTGCTCATCAAAAGCTTCAAAATAAAAAAGAGATATTCCTTCTTTATTTGTCCATTCTCTCATCAATTTATAAAATGAAGCCGATTTATACTCATCTGTAGCTCTCGATCCTGAATTACCATACAAATTATTACACATAGTAGCCCAACCCGATTCTCCTATATGCAATGGCTTATTAACACCTAACGATTTCATGTAAATAGCCACACTTCTATATTGTGAAATAGCATAATCTCTTGACCGAATCATTGCTGCGTCTATTTTTTCGCGCTCAGTTAAATGATCTTCATTTGACTTTGTTCCCCAAAATACAGGATTATAATGTGTATCGTGCATTGGATAAGTATGCATCGAAATGTAATCAATAGCTTTAATCAATTGATTTAAATCTTCAACATGATACTCGGCATCACCACCTCCCCAAGAAGCAAAATTATCAGAACTTGTTATCCATAATTCTTTAGGTAATTTTTCTTCTTTCTTAAGATTTTGCAAATGATTGACCCACTTTAAAATGATATTGGGAGTTACATAATAACTAGCAGCCCATTTCACCATAGCTTCATTTCCAACTGAAATAATCTTAATAATGTCTGGATATTCATTTGTTAATCGAACAGCTTCTGTAATCTCAACAGCATTTCGTTCGCTTTCTTCATCGTGGATTGGCTCATATACTGTCCATGCATTTTTACAATCTATCCAAGCGCCTAACATGACATACATTTCAAAGTTAGAGTCTTCCCTTTTTAATGCTCTTATCGCTTCTAATAAATTAGCTACTTCTTCATTATGCACATTATAAGTTCTCAGCACTTTAATATTCATTGCCGATAAAATCCTCAAATCTTCTTTGATTTGAGAAATAGTTGGCACAACATCTCTCGTTTTAGTTCTATAACCGCCGTAACTTATGGCTTGATAGTTTGAATTTCCTAATATATCTTTTGCTGTAATTGCTACAGTTTTATTTGAACCCATATATTTTTTACTACAAGAAAATAATGTTACTACTGATAAAAGTGCTATAACTATTATTTTATTCATTTCTTAAATATTAATACCTACTGTAACTTGTGCAATTTCTCCTGTTCGTTGAAATATTTTTTGGCTCACCTCATGGTTTAAGGCCAAAGTTGAAAAAGTTTCAACTGAACTGTTTTTATACTTCACTTCAATTTGATTGTTTTCAGCTATTTTATATATAATTGGCACTTGGCAAACAGTAAATGCCAAACTTCCTTTTTGCAATGCTAAAGAGTAAGGTTTGTTTTCAAAATCGAAAAAGGTTCCAGTTTCATCTTGTTGCAAAAACTGGTTTTTATTTAATAGTGTAGGTTGAAAATTAAGTTCACCCTGTTTTACCTTTATTCCTAATTCTCCTTTTCTAGTAAGCACGTCTTCTTTAACCTGTCCTGTCATTCCCGGCTGTTGCGCACCTCTATGCATAGGAGTATGCGAGTACGGATCGGTAGGAAATGCGCCGTAAACTTCTGGAGTTTTATGAACACCAATTCCTTTACCAATTTCATCATAATGTAATGATAAAGCTTTAATAACTGAACTATCTTCTTGGTCTAAATGGGCTTTTTCAATTACTTCTAGTACCGCTAAATGCAATTTAGAAACCATGTGCCAATAAATAGAACCCAAGCCTTCGAAGGCGAAGAATGTTCCAGATCGACCTGTAAAGGCTTTATGATTGAAGACTTCTTCAAAAATTTGGAGAATACTTTCTGTTTCTTTTTCAACTAAAGTTTTATATTCTTCATTTTCTTTTAGTTTTGCCAAGGCTGCTTTTAGGTCATTGTCATTATGAAAGTTTCCATTAAAATGGTAATTGCCTTTTACATCTTTATTTACAATTGCATTATTTTGAACAGATAATAATTTATGCAACAATTGAGACCCTTCAACTCTTTCTTTAGGAATATTGTTTTTTTCTAAAAACTTAGGCAAATCTTTATTAGGATACAAAATATAGCTATTTTGATCTGGACGATATAAAGCACTTTTTCTTAAAGCATCTATGATTTGTAAAGATTGAGTACCGTTAAGATAGCCAGCACTTAAAACCGCTACTTGTCCTTCTAGCATTTCGCTTAAATTATATACTACAACCTTGTCATTATTAATTGACATCAAATTATAGGCATGAAACAATTTATCAGGTCTTTGATTGGCATTGATTGAATGCTCAATAAAATCTAAAGCAACTTTTGTAAAGGTCTTTAATCCCGACATAGAATGGGTTCTTTTCTTACCCCAAAATCCGCTATTGTATACCTGAAAACGATATTCTGAAGCTGCTTTACCTAATCGGTCTAAAATATTTTTACGCGATTTATCATCAATTTTTCCAGAAAGCAAGTGTTGATTTTCTACTAAACATTCTCTAACTTCATGATAAAATTCGACCATTTCATTAGAAATTTTGATAGTTTCTAATTCAGATGCTTCTAATAATTTTTCAAAAGTTTTTAAAAATCGGCGTAAATAACAAAGTGTTACCATCGAAACTCCGTTTCCTACCAAAGCATTGTTGGCGTCGTTCCACTCAGGTCGTTGTGTATTCATCCAAATTCCGCCTTCTGGAATAAAGTTGGACATCTTAGCCAAAACGGTAGCTAATATTTTTTCTATAAAATTTACATGGTAAATTTCATTGTTATTATCACAAATTAAAGCACCGTCTGCACCTATTTTCTCTCTACGATCGATAATCTTTTTCTCCCAATCATGACTGTATTCTATAGTGTCTTTTGGATTTTTTAAGATGTCATCATAAGGTTTAATAATATATGGTACTGCCGCATAAACAAAACATTCTTTTTCAAAATAATAATTTAGTTTCCCTGGATAGTATTTTTCTATAAACTCTAAAAATTTTAATAAATAAATAATTTGATGATCGCCCCAATAGCCAATATAAGACCATGGATTGTCTGGCTCTATAGCTTCCCAATCAAATCCAGATTTTGTTACTCTGTATGGGTTATATCCGTCAAATGTTGTTGCATTTAGAAACTTATGAATCATACCTTCAATAAAATTAGGATAAGCATGAGCTAAAGCTTCCCAATTCTGAAAGATATCTCTCCAATTTCCTTCATAATCTAATATTTTAGAACCGTCTATTTCACTTCTAGTATTAATAGAAAATTTATTCCAAGGACGGCTAGGGTCTCCGTGACGACGGCTAAATTTTAATGGTAAATATTCTGTACAAAGCCTTTCTAAGTCTTCATCATCTTGATTTTCAATTAAATTAAGTAATTCAACGTAAGAAAATGTGTCTTTTAAATTGTGAAGAAAATCTTGTTTCTTTTGAAAAATTTCACGGTTTGCTTTTTCAAAATACTGGATAAAATCTTTTTTGCCAATTTGATAATTTTCATCAAAAATTCCACCACGCATGATATTGAATAGCACATTTGAGAAATGTCTGGTGTCAATTAGTTTATCAGCGGTAAATTGTAACCCATCGGCAGAAGCGTTAAGAGCAATAAGATTTTGCATTCCTAATGCCACATCTTCAATAATTTGATTATCTATTGTTTTATCAGTAACAATAGCATTACAAAGCTGCACTACTTGAGATTGATCTTGGTTTACATTAGCAATAATTTTCCAGTTTTTAGAATCATTGGGTGCTAAATTCAATTCGGTAGCAATAAAATAGGCTCCTTTTTCACCTTTAATATCTGATTCGCCAGTTAATTTTTTTAGTTTTCTAAAAGCAGGAAGTTGTTTCGAAGAAAGTAAATAGGTAGGATTATCTATACCCAATGACCAAACAATATTTGCTTTTAATGCTTCGCTTGGTTCTGCTTTATCTACAATAATGGCACTAAGGGCAAAAATTCCTAATCCGCTTTCAGCATGCAATTCGTTACGTTTGTAGGCGTCTACTAAATTACTCGTACTGGATTGCAAATCGCTACTGACACCTTGCGGCATTATGTTTTGAATACCATCTAATAAATTGATAGTATAAGCTTTGTTAGCGTTATTTATAATTTCAGATTTTTTTATAAATCCGAAAATGTTACTTGAACTCCATTGATATCTAAATGTCAGTTGTAAATCATTATTAATCTCTTCGAAAATAATTTTATTTCCATAGAAGTTTTTATATAAATTTCTGGTAAGATTATAATGATCGTTAAAACGTTCAGAAAAAGGTTCCCACAGCACTATTTTGTCATCAAATCGAATTTGGAAAATAGTTTTACTTCCTGTTATATCAGCAAATTCGGTTATTTTATCATCTGTATAATAGGGAAAAAGAGCAAACTCAGCGTTTTTTCTACCAGCAGTAAGTCCGCCATTACTAGAAATAAACAACCAATGATTAGAATCACTAACAATGCTCATAAAAAAAGGTCGCATGGTATCGTGATTTTCTATTTTATAATATTTTTCTCCCTCTAATTCAACTATTTTCATCGTTTTTATATTAATTTGAACTAAAATTGCTTTTTATCTATAACAGCTTTTTTAAATATTTGTTGGCTGTCAATATTTATTTTTTGAAATCAAAACCAATCTAAACTTTACTAATTTAAAGTTCAAATTGGTTTTTAAATTAAAATGGAATAAACAATTTATTATTGATAAACTCTTACGTAATCAATAATCATTTTTTGTGGGAAAACGGTTTCATTGTTTGGCTCACCTGGCAGATTACCACCAACAGCAAGATTCAGTAGCATATAAAAAGGCTTATTAAAAACCCATTCTCCTTTAACATCTTTTGGGGTAATTTGGTTATACAAAACATCATCAACATACCAGTTGATATAATTTTCCCCCCATTCAATTCCGAAAATGTGGAAATCGTTATCAAATCTATCATTAGGCAAGGTGTACTTTTTTGATATTCCTTCACCAGCTGAATAACCTGGTCCGTGAACAGTACCAAACACTTGGGTTGGTTTACTACCTATGTACTCCATAATATCAATCTCACCGCAATTTGGCCAAAGCACATTACCTTCTTCATAATTAGGTTTTGTACTATCACAAAAAACGTTTTTATTGTTGTCAAGTGATTGAGCTTCGCAAAAATTGCTTCCTAACATCCAAAATGCGGGAAACAATCCTTTACCTAGAGGCATTTTAATTCTAGCTTCAAAGCGACCATATTTTTTCTCAAATAAATTTCGGGTTTTAAGTCTGGCAGAGGTGTAACTAGCACCTTCATAATCTTCTTTAACAGCTGTAATTATCAAATAACCATCTTTAACTACAGCATTTTCTGGTCTTTTTGTATAAAATTGCATTTCCCTGTTACCCCAACCATCATTTAATGGACCTCTACCCTCATCAAAACTCCAAATTAACGGATCTGGAGCACCATTTGTATTAAAATCTTCACTCATTACTAATTGTGTTTTGGTAACAACTTTTTGCTTTTCATCGGTTGAACAACTAAACATTACAAAAAACACACCTGGAATAAGGAAGAAGGACTTCATAACTATATTATTATTTTTATACATATTATATTATTTTAAATTAATTATATTTTATTTTTATTCTTTATAGAAATACATATTATCCATATAAAGAGTTTTTACTTTAGATGATTTTATATTTTCAATGATTATTACACTTACACCTGTCTTATCTAGATTTGCTATATCTGATCTTGGTCTAATTGGAACTTTTATTGTTGCCCATACTCCTGCTTTAAATTCAGTATCTTTAAATACAACTGGAGCTCTTGCATCTAATTGATAACTTTGACCAATGCGATTTTGTTGAAAAGTATTAGGCAAGGTACTTTCATTCTTAAATGTTAGAAGAAGATCAATATCAGTAGGCAACTCAAGCATTAAGATATCAACACTAAAATGTGTCATCTCCGAAATATCTATAGGATTCTTTAGGCTAGTACCAACAAAATTAAATTCGGTATAATTTAATACATTCTGGCTGTTTATAACTGTTAAACCGCCTTCCGTTGTTTGGTATGGCTGCCAATATCCGTTATAAAAATTTATGGGTATATTAGTATATTTGTCACTAAATACTGAAATCACTTTACTTTGAGGTAAAATAGGGTCCGAAGCAACAGGAAATATTCCAGGAACTTTAACCGTTAGAGAACCAACTGCACTAACCCCCGCAACAGAACCTGTTATTTTTGATTCACCCACACCAACAATGTTTACAATACCTGAATCACTTACTGTAGCAACATTAGTATCAGATGAAACAAAAGAAAAATAGGATGGTGCGGTTGTTACTTTTTGATCTGCCCCAGAGGCCATGTTAAATGTTGTTGATAACGAATAATCAGCCATACTAAAACTATCTTTTAAGAATTTGGTTACTACTTTGTCTTGACCATCTGAAATTTTTGGTCTTGCATTTGCAATTGTTCCTAATTTTTCAAACTTAAGTTCGTCAATCCAAAATGTATAAGCCTTATTATTTGTATCTGATGTACCAGCAGCGTATCTAAACATCCCCGTTTCATTTTTTAATTTTGAAGCATCCGGGATAGGGATAATATATTTTACCCAAGCTGTTCCAAGACTGACATTTTTTATAGTGGTAATATGCTTATTTGGATAAAAATCCTCACCAAAACCAAATTCTAAATTAGTAACACCATGTGGTGAAGCTTTTGCCCAAAAAGTAAGTGCATCATAGCCTGATAAATCACGACCACCACCATCTATCCTAAAAATTCCTCCAGCATAATTACCATCTGGATTAATTGCATTAGGAACATCAAAACGCATAGAAGCATTTCCTTTGTAGCTAACTTTTTGGTCAACTGACCAAGCTGTAAATTTAGAACCTGGAGGATTATCTGGCCCTGGCCCGTAAGGAAAGTAAAAATCAGTTCCCATACCAACTGGGCTATCCGTAAAAATTTCTGCTAAATTTGAGTTTTTAACTCCTTGTAAATTCTCATCGTCGGTTTGACAGCCAAAAACGAATAGAAAACTCAAAAGACACAAACCTATCTTATTAAATTTAATTATTGAGTATTTTTTCATGTTTCTTTATTTTAAATTCATTATCGCTAGAGCAACCAAGCAGTATAAAACACACCTACAAAAAGGTAACATTTTAGGACTATATTGTTATTCATCTTAAATTATTTATAAATTTTGAATTTACCTATTAATAAAAATAGATGTTATCGACTAAAAAAGATGCTCCATTACTTGAAACAAAAATAACAAAGCCTATATTATTTCGATTTAATAAACCCTTACCACCACCACCAGTTCCTAACGTAAATTCATTTAAAGGTATATCTAAACTAACCCATTTATCTTGAACTAATTTGTTAGATAAATTATAGCCACCAGCCGAATCATTGCTCCATGAGGGATTATTATCAATATTATCAGAACCAAAGTCTTTTAACTCTAGTATTAGGTTAGATGCAGCAGCGTTTTTTAGTTGAATATCTAAATGTAACATAGTCTTACTAGATACATTAACTGTTCCCTTCCAAGCTAAACCAACATAATCTATAGACTGATAACTCAAATGTTGATTATCACTAAATGTCTGAGAAGAAATTTTACTTGTTTTTGGACCAGCAAAAAATCCAGGATCAAATTCAGTTACTCCTGTGTAAAAATCACTATATATGGAATTTACACTAGGTTGAGGTAGTGAAGGGTTTGTCGCATTTACAAATGCAGCACCTGCATTAATTTTAAGAGAACCAATTGCTACTATATTATTTAAACTTGCAGTAATTGTTGCAGTACCAATACCAACGACCGTTACAACTCCTAATTCATCAACTGTAGCTATTTTATTATCAGATGATATAAATGTAAAGTAAGATGGTGCTACATTTACTGTTTGATTTAGACCAGAAGCTAAATTATATGTTTGAGTTAAACCTGTTATCGTTATTTTTGAGCCGATATAACTAAGCTGAACATCATCAACTCCCCCCATTATTTTAGATCTTGGGTTTCCAATTGTTCCTAATTTTTCAAATTTAAGCTCATCAATCCAAAACGTATACCCTTTCTTATTAGTTCCTTCAGAACCAGCAGCGTATCTAAACATACCTTTTTCATTTACTAACTTTGAAGCATCCGGTATTGGTATAATATATTTTGTCCATGACGTTTCTAGGCTAACATTTGTCAATGTAGTAATGTATTTGTTTGGGTAAAAATCTTCACCAAAACCAAATTCTGCGTTAGTAACACCTTGTGAAGCTTTTGCCCAAAAAGTAAGCGCATCATAGCCTGATAAATCACGACCACCCCCATCTATCTTAAAAATTCCTCCAGCATAATTACCATCAGGGTCATTTGCATTAGGAACGTCAAAACGCATAGATGCATTCCCTTTGTAACTTTCGCTTTGGTCAACTGTCCAAGCCGTAAATTTAGAACCTATAGAATTATCCGGACCTGGTCCGTAAGGAAAATAAAAATTGGTTCCCATACCAACTGGGCTATCCGTAAAAATTTCTGCTAAATTTGAGTTTTTAACTCCTTTCAAATCGGAATCGTCTGTTTGACATCCTAAAATAAGTAGTAAACCCATAAGGGCAAAACTCACTTTTTTTGAACTAAAAATTGAATATGTTTTCATTTTTTTATTAGATGTATATTAATTACCAATGTTTATTTGAAGATAGGTTCTGATTTCCCATTCTTGACCATTGCCAAACCCAACTGGACTCAATGTAGGCACTGCAGGATACGTATTTGCCGGCACGAAAGTTGGTGAATATCTTGGTGAATATTGATCTAAAGAACGCCAAGTTCCTCTGAAACCAATTCTAGTTCCCGGTAGCACAAACCAATCTTGCTTACCAATACCAAAAGAAATATCAGTCATTAATTGAAGTGGGAAAGTTAAATTAAAATCTCTATGGTAATCAAATGGACCCCAGTCATTTAGTTTTAATGAATGATTAACTTTAACCTTTTTATAATTCAATCGAACGTCAGTTCCAAAACGTTTAATTGTTCTTGCATCGCTTCCGTTTCCTTGTGATGGTCCACCATAGACTGTGGTAATTATTCCTAAATCAGGACTAAGCTTAGACACAACTCTTAAATTAGCTTCCCATAAATCTTTTGCAGGAGCGGCTCCTTCAAAAGCAAAAGCAGTTCTATTAGCTAAAAAACCAATTGAAGCATCTTGTGTGGTAGAAAAATGACGGAAAACAAAACCTGCACTAATAGCTAACTTAGCATCTTCTGAACGGTCATTGTCCCACTCATACATCCAAGTTCCTGGAGTAGTATCAAATGTTAATAATAATTCCGCTGCTATTTGTTTTCTATTACCTCTAACGATAAATGGATCAGTCACAATATTTCTTGCTCTACCACCCACAGCGTCAGTTGTAACAGGTCCTTCGATAGGTTCTTGCCATAAAAAATTAGGTGCGATTTGTAGTTTACCAATAGTATACGTTGCTCCAGTTAAAAAGTTGTATTGATTACCGCTTCCACTGTCTTTTAATCTCCAACCGGTAAACGTTTGTGTTTGATCTCCAGTTGCACCACCTGCAACCAATCCTTGTGCTGCAGCTTGTGCATACCAATTAAATTTTCCACCAGTATAAGTGATTTTTGTCTTTCCCCCAAAATTGTCTTTAGATTCAATCTTTTTGGTAAAAGCTTGATTGCCTCGTACAACATCATATTCTCTACCGTTAAGGGGCTGTCCAGCCCAAATACCTCCTAAATCAAAACTAAACTTGCCTATTTTTCTGTTGGCATGTAAAGTAAATCGTCTTGTTTTTGGTTGAGGTATAGCGATAGATGTATTTGCAAATCCCTGTTGTTCTAAATCTTCATGAAAAACTCCAGTTAAATCAATATTTTTGATTTTTTTAGTGTATTTAAGTAACAATGCAGGGTTGGCTCCCCACCATAATTGAGGTCCAAAAGCCAATTTTAATCCATTAAATTCTTTTTTACCTTCTACTTCCATGCCAAAAGGAGCTAAACCATTATATGTGTCAATGTTAGGACCATAATTAGCCTCAGGATATAAGCCAAAGAAATCCCCTTCATACCCCCAATGGTAGTGTCCCGTTCTATAAAATGCATTTAAATTGAATAATTTTTCATCCCATTTAACATTCGCTCTATATACTTGTACACGGTTATTATCGCTTAAATTTACGGTACTATTGTCATTACCTTTTAAAAGTACTGGACCGCCTCTGTTTTCATAGAATATTTGATCAATTGGATTGAGTGCAACGTTACCTAAAATATTAAAATCAACATTAGCTGTCATGTTAGAAGCGGGACTTCCTTCAACGCCAATAAAATAGGATTGCATGTGATCGAAACCAAGTTGATTTGGTGTTGCTGTACTATTTGGTTCTGCATTAGAAGGAGTTGTTATAAGATTACCACCAGTATTAAAAGTGGTAAACTCTGCCGCTAATCTAGAGAATTTAATTTTCCCACCTTTTTGACTGTCTAATGCCGATTTATCACCTCTAGCTTTTAGAGAGGCATCCATGATTTGAATTTTATTGAAGAAATTATCTACATCAGCTACTGATTTTCCATTGGTATAAGGATTAAACTGATGAACGTCTTTTAAAATATAATAAGCAGTTCTTGGATATAACTGATAATTACCATTTGCATTTGTTGTTCCTTTTGCACAAATACCAAACCACTCTTCATTCATATTGTTTTCCCCTTCTACAAAGTCAAATGCATATCCTCCATTAGACCAAGAAGCATTAGTGTCGTGAAGATCTAAATATTTTGTTTGTCCAAATTTCCACCATCCATCGCTAAATTGAAATGTAAAACCTCCTAATGAATTTCCTGCTTTTCCTAGACCTGCGGCATTTTCATATATCTCTTTCCAATTCCCTTTTAAAATTGCTGCTTGCCCGTTTTGATCTTCTTGGCTAGAAACTGCGTTAAAAGCATCTGAACCAAATTCAGAAAATAATACTGGTTTTCCGTATTCCTTTTTTACCCTCTCGAAAAGATCTCCAAAAGAAATTCCTCTATATACATTCACACCCAAAATATCAACATCTGGGCAATCTTTTGCTATAATATCTAAAAACAATAAATCTCCATTACAAATTGCTACAGGATGTGACTTATCGATAGACTTCATTGCAACTGCACCTTCATTAAACAATTTATACATGTATTCAGCACGTTTTGTAGACTTTCTATCTTTTACAGGGATATTCTCAGTTTCAGCCCCGTCCCAAAACAAACCATAGTTATTTTCGTTTCCTAACAAAAACAATAACAAACCTTTTGTGTCTTTATATTCTTGAGCCATTTGTTTTACTTCTTTTAAAAGTAATTGACGGGTTTTAGCATCTGCATATTCGGTAGTTGGCACCCAAGCACCATCAATGGTTAAACCGTAACGACCAAAAGAATGATTTAACATAGTGTAAATACCATAATTAGCATAAACATATTCAATCCATTTTTTTGGCATACCACTGTATACTCTTATAACATTTACACCCATATTTTTAAGCAATGACATTTCATCATCTAAAGCTTGTTTTATAACACTCTCTGATTGATTCCATAAACTGTAAGAATAATTTGTACCAATAGGAAAGTAATCCCAGTTCATACCGTTTATCATTAAGTCATTTCCATTAACTTTTAGTTTTATTCCTTCTGCATTTTTATCTACAGCAACCTTATCGGCTTGAGAATAGATTGAAAATGCACAAAAAGAAAAGATTAGTAAAAAAATATTTTTTTTCATATTAAATAATTAGTTAAAAATTAAAATCAAAAATTCTTTTTTTTGATTTAAAAATAGTTGTTTGTAATTTATTTGGATGTAAAATCCGTAACTTAGATTGCTTATTTCATTGGAATACTAATTTTAAATTCATAATTCTTTGGTTTGATTAAATATTTTTGTTTGAATTTCAAAATTATATATTACAAATGATAATTAAATAAAAACCGCCTCTACAAAAAGCATACAACAACAAAAAAAGCTAAAATAATTTTACATATCACAAAAAAAGACTGTAAACACTATCGATTTAGGAATTTTAAAAAGAGTATTTTGTAAAAAAAAAGCAAAATAAATGGTTCACTACAAGGTTATTGTTGAGGTAATGTATAGTTAAATTAAATGTTTATGTATAGTACTATATAGATAGGATATACTCAACAAGACCTTTTTCATGCGGTAAATCCATCTTTTTACGCAAACGATATCTTTTTATTTCAACACTTCGTACTGAAATACCCAATAAAGGAGCAATTTCCTTAGACGAAAGATTCACTCTAAGATACGCACAAAGTCTTAAATCATTAGGCGTTAAGTTAGTATGTGCGTCCTTAACCTTCTTCAAAAAGTCTTTATCAGCATTATCAAAAGCTTCTTTAAAAACTTTCCAAGAATCTTCCTCTGAAATGTTTTTTGTAATATTTGTAATTACAGATTTAATACTTCTACTAGAATTCTCGGAAGATGAATTTTTTAAATCCTCTTTTATTAATGACAACAATTCGTTTTTATTTATTAAACTCATGTTAGTAACCGCCAATTCTCTGTTTTTTATATCAACATCATTAGCCAATTGTTCATTTCGCATTTTCATTAATTGTTGATCATTTTCAAGTTCTTTAATCTCTAATAAAAGATTATTTTCTTCAATTAATTTTTCTTCTTGTTTTTGGTAATATACCTTGTATGACTTATTAATATAATGCGCTAGAATTAATAAAAGTAATAAATAAATAATAATAGCTAAATTAGTTAAATACCATGGCTTAAGAATCGTGAAAGTATAAGTCGCAATATTCTCAGGAATTGAATTCGCAATTTTTGCTCTAACTTTAAAAGTGTAAGTTCCGTAAGGAAGGTTCTTAAAATTAACATTTGATTTAGCATTCCATTCGCTCCATTCATTTTGAAATCCTTCTAATAAATACTGGTATTCTGAATTAATATATTTATTGTATTGAGGAACGGTATAACTAATTGTAATATTATTTTCATCATGACTAAAGCTCCCTTCTTCTAGAATCGAACAATTAGTAAATTGTTCGTTTAATTTATTAATTGAAATATTTGAAATGGAAACACTATAATTTTTAAAACTTAAGTCGTTAATATTTAAAGTATAGTATCCGTCAGAAGTGCCAATTAAATATACTGAATTAGAAAGGCGAGTGATATTTTCATAGCCTAACATCGAATTTGTTAACTTAGAAGGAATAGGTATTGAATTTTTTTTCAAATCAGTAACTAACTTATTTAGAGAAAAATAATAAATATAATGTTTAGAGAACAACCAAATTTTTGAAGCATTATCACTAATTAATTTACCAGAAGTATATTCATCATTTTCAAAAACAGTACTTAAAGTATTATCTTTCTGAAATTGGTTGGTTTTATTATTCAGCTTAAAAATTCCATCCTTATAGGCATAATAAATAATGTTATTAAATTTAACTAAACTAGAATTTTTTCCTTTTTTAGGACTAGAATAGGATTTTGTTTTCCTTACTTTTAGTAAATTATTGTCTAATTGTAAACGGAAAATTCCTTTATACTCATGACTTACATAGACTTCGTTGTTTTTTAGAATTTCAAAATATTTAGTAGAATAATCAAACCCAAAGATTTTGTTTCGATAAACCCATTGGTTATTTCTTTTCTGTAAAACAATTAAACCATTATAACAACCCATTAACAAAAGATTTTTAT
The DNA here is from genome assembly GCF_042677265.1 of Flavobacterium myungsuense. NCBI lineage: Bacteria > Pseudomonadati > Bacteroidota > Flavobacteriia > Flavobacteriales > Flavobacteriaceae > Flavobacterium > Flavobacterium myungsuense. Next base: position 76,954 of record NZ_JBHTIZ010000025.1, read on the forward strand.
TATGAGGAACAGTTTCAGATTTCCAAGTACCTATTTGTGAAAAAATCTTAGTAGCAACTCCATTTTCAACCACAAAAGCTCCTGAATCATGATTACAAAAAACATTTCCACCATGTTCTGATAAAGACCAAACTTGTCCTTTGGTTCCAGCAATAAATTTAAAATATTCATTTGTATCATAGGTTTTATAGAACAAGCCTTGATTAGTGCCTATATATAATTTGTTTTGGTGCAAAAGCGAAGCATACACTGTTCCAAATATTCCTGTATTATCAACAAAACTTTTAACTGGTGATTTTAAATTGACACAATTTATTCCGTTATCTAAACCAATCCAAAGATTTTTATCGGTATCTTCAAACAATGACAAAACAGTATTGTTACTTAATCCGTTACTCTGAGTGATATGGTATTTTAATTTTCCGTTACTATTTAAAATAATTATACCATTAGAAACAGTACCAAGCACAAAACTACCATCTGTTAAAATTTGGCTACTGTAAATATTACTAGTCGAAAATTCTGAATCTGCATCAGTAGTAAATTTAGATAAAGTACCATTAATAAGTTTATAAAAACCATTCCATTCGGTTTGAATTATAAGACCGTCCTCTATAGAAAAAACATTTACAATTCGATTATTTAGTAAAATTGGATTATTAGAAACCAATTTAGATTTACCATTTTCAATTTCAAAAAGACCTTCATTATAAGTTTGAAAATAAATAGAACTGATGGTACTATAAGACTTAAAAATACTGTTTTTTGGAGAAATTATATTAAAACTACCTGTTTTGGTATCATAAATATAAATTCTATTTAAAGACTGAAAAACTACCCATTGATCATAATTTAATATATTCCAAAACTGTTCATCATCAAGAATTTGACTTTTAATTTTAGAACTCAATGAAGTGTATTTTAGTAACCCGTTTACTTGTTTGGTCCAAAAACCAAACTCCATGTAACAACCAGTATATATTTTTTTATCTATAACTTTTACAGATCGCAAAATAGTTTCGTTAGGAGATGGAAACAAAGTCCAACTAGAACCATTAAATTCCAGCAAGCCATCATTATTAGCAAAATAAACAAAATTATTTTTATCTTGAGAAATCATCCAATTCTGATTACCAGCCCCGTAAGTAACTGGACTGTATTTTAAAATTGGCGGAAGCTCTTGCGAAAAACACAAAATTGGGAATAATAAAAAAACTATAGCTAAAAAGTGTGGTATTTTAATTTTCAACATTTTTAAAAGAATATTATTTACATTAATATATAAAAGTATTACAAAAAAAAGTATTAACAAAAAAAGCACGTTCTTTTAAAACGTGCTTTTATAAAAAATCAAATAAAATTATTTTTTCACAACTCTTGAAGAGGCAACTTTACCATCTACAGTAGTTTTTACAACATAAACTCCAGCTTGTAAACTAGATATATCTAATGTTGTAGCTTGTGTATTAGGATTTCTTACTAAAATTTCTTGTCCTAAAACATTGTGAAGTGATACTCTTTCGATGATATTTTTTGCTTCAATCGTTACTCTACCAGTAGTTGGATTAGGATGCATTTTAACACCTACAGTTGCGAAACTTTTTGTTCCTAAGGTAGAATTGTATAAATAAAAATTATCAATATAAATAGGACCTTTTAAATTGGAAATAATAACCGCTTGTTTAATATCAGATTTACCAAATCCTGCTTTAAGAGGGATGTCAATTGTAACCCATCTTCCAGATTCAATAACTGGATTTGTACCAACACTTTGAAAGTTATAAACATGAGTAGGAGTAACTTCTGCTGCAGTTCCAGCAAAATCAATTAATTTTACATTAAACACTTTACCATCTAAATTAGCCTCTTCAACCCAAAAATCCATATGCCAACGATCCATGTTAGTAGCATTAATAGGACTACCTTGAAAATCTATACCAATAAAATCGGCTAATTTTAGTTTTTTTGTGTCATCACCAGCTATTTGAACATCAGATGAAGTTCCCGAACTCCAACCTGTAGGCCATTCATTGATGGCTATATTAGTGTATAAATTACTGAAAATTGATGCTACACCACTTGCATTTTGTAATTGAGGTTTTGGAGCTGCTGTTGCTGGAACTGGATCTATAACTGGAACAATAACCGCTTTTTCAGCAGTGATATTATCTACATATAAAGTAAGTGCAACAGGTGGACTTTTGAAGTTAGTATTATCATCTTTCCAATTAGGGAAAAATACAAATTTAGAATATTCTCCGTTTGCAGTACCAGTAAAGTCTCTACCCTCAGTGAATGTGAAAGTTAATGTTTGCCATTGGCCAGGAGTTGTATAAGCTTTTGATGCTCCAGCATTTGGACCAGTTCCTTGCTCAACTTTACACATCAAAGTAAAAGCAACTGAAGAGTAAACATCAACTTTAACGGTTTTATCAGTTGTTACTTTAATTTTACTATTTTGTGGCAGAAGTGATTCACCTTGCCACACTTGTGAACCTCCTGCTGCACTTACTTCTAGTTTTAAAACATTCAAATTAGTACCTCCAGACGCTGGGTCTGTTGTTATAGAACTCTTTAACCCTCCAAAGCCATTTTCTAATTTGTAATTGGTTGGGTCTTCAAAATTCTCAATGACCACTTGTTGTGCGAATCCTAATGAAGTTATCATTAGAGCAATTAAAATTGTAATTTTTTTCATAATATTTTGATTTAATGTGAATACCAAAGTTATGATTGATTACTAGTAAATCCATAAAAAACTACTATACAAAAACTATACATTACAAATTAAACTTTCTACACTTCAAAAACCCTCTGTTTACAATACTTATAATGCTTTACTAAAACGTAATAGTTAGCAAAAATAAGCAAATAAATCAAAAATGATGTGGTAATGTATAGGTGAATTACTTAAATTGTATAGTCATTAACTCCCAAATAAATCTAGAATTCGATAAAAAAATTAATATTTTAATCTGAAATCAATAAAAATAGTACCAATTAATTGTATCCAATACAAAAATAAAAAAAGGAAATACTTATAACATAATATACAATAGAGAGGCATATAATATCGATTCTCATTTTATAATTAATTATCTTTGCATACATTCCATTTTACCAATGATTACAAAAGACATTTCTACTTTAGAACCCAAAAAAAATATTATTATTAAAGGCGCTCAAGTGCATAACTTGAAGAATCTTGATGTAGCGATACCTCGAAACAAATTAGTAGTAATAACCGGACTTTCTGGCTCTGGGAAATCAAGCTTAGCATTTGACACTTTATATGCTGAAGGACAACGTCGTTATGTAGAAAGTTTATCCTCATATGCACGACAATTTTTAGGACGATTAGACAAGCCTAAAGTTGAATACATTAAAGGGATTGCCCCTGCAATTGCAATTGAACAAAAAGTAAACACGACAAATGCCCGTTCTACTGTAGGAACATCTACAGAAATTTACGACTATTTAAAATTACTTTTTGCTAGAATTGGTAAAACCTATTCTCCTGTATCGAGTCAGGAAGTAAAAAAAAATACCGTAACTGATGTTGTAAATGTTGTAAAATCATTAGAAATAGACAGCAAATGGTTACTCCTATCTCCTATTCATTTAGAAGAAGGCAGAAAATTAGAAGACAAACTAAAAGTACTCCTACAACAAGGATTTGCTAGAATATTAGTGAATGGTGAAATGGTTCGTTTAGACCAAATTGATCAACACATTCTGGACAATAAAGATGTTTTGTTAATCATTGATAGAATCGTAATAAATCCCGAAACATCGGGAGAAGAAGAATTTTATAACCGTTTGTCAGATGCAGTTCAAACTGCTTATTTTGAAGGAAAAGGCATTTGTTATCTTCAGCAATTAGATTCAGAAAAAAAAATCGCTTTCAATACTAATTTCGAATTAGATGGCATCACTTTTTTAGAACCCAATGTACATCTTTTTAGTTTTAATAATCCGTATGGTGCCTGTCCTATTTGCGAAGGATACGGAAACATTATTGGAATTGATGAAGAATTAGTGATTCCTAATACTGCATTATCTATTTATGAGAACGCTATTTATGCCTGGCGAGGCGATAGTGTAGGATGGTACAGAGATGAGTTGATTAATAACGCGTACAAGTTTGATTTTCCTATTCATAAACCTTATTTTCAATTTACCGAAGAGCAAAAAGAGATTCTTTGGAAAGGAAATAGCTATTTTACAGGATTGAATGATTTTTTTAAAGAATTAGAAGAAAAAAATTATAAAATCCAAAATAGAGTCATGCTTTCTAGATATAGAGGAAAAACGAAATGCTATTCCTGCAAAGGAAAACGCCTTCGTGTTGAGGCTTCTTATGTTAAAATTGGAGGAAAAACGGTTTCTGACTTGGTCGATTTACCTATAAAAAAACTAGTCGTCTTTTTTAAGGAATTGAAATTAAACGAATTCGATCAAAAAGTAGCCAAGCGCCTATTAATTGAAATCAATAACCGATTGAATTTCTTAGTCGAAGTAGGATTAGATTATCTTACATTAAACAGAAATTCAGCTACACTTTCTGGAGGCGAATCGCAACGTATTAATTTAGCAACTTCATTGGGAAGCAGTTTGGTAGGATCGATGTATATTTTAGACGAACCCAGTATAGGTTTGCATCCAAAAGATACCGAACGTCTTATAAAAGTATTATTATCTTTAAGAGATTTGGGCAATACGGTAATAGTAGTAGAGCACGATGAAGACATCATGAAAGCGGCCGATATGATAATTGACATTGGTCCTGAAGCGGGAACTCTTGGCGGAAATTTAGTAGCGCAAGGAACATTTTCTGAGATATTACAATCAAAATCCTTGACAGCTCAGTATTTAAATGGCGATTTAAAAATTGATGTACCAAGAACTAGAAGAAAATGGGGAGCTTACATAGAAATTCTAGGGGCTAGAGAAAACAATTTGCAAAATGTAGACGTTAAATTTCCTTTAGAAGTGCTAACAGTAATTACGGGTGTTTCTGGAAGCGGAAAAAGCACTTTAGTAAAGAAAATTCTATTTCCTGCTATGCAAAAAAAGTTAGATGGAGTTGCTGAAAAAGCAGGTCAGTTTACCGAAATGAGAGGTTACTACCACAAAATTCAGCATATAGAATACGTAGACCAAAATCCAATAGGAAGAAGTTCTCGTTCTAATCCAGTAACTTATATCAAGGCTTATGACGATATCAGAGAGCTGTTTTCAAAAGAAAAATTATCAAAAATTAGAGGCTACCAACCCAAACATTTTTCCTTTAATGTCGATGGAGGTCGTTGCGAAACCTGCAACGGAGAAGGTTCAATAAATGTTGAAATGGTTTTTATGGCCGATGTTTCTTTGCCATGCGATACTTGTAATGGAAAGCGCTTTAAAAAAGAAGTTCTCGAAATTTATTTCGAGGGCAAAAACATCGATGATATTTTAACAATGACCATTGACGATGCTATTACCTTTTTTACAAACTCCAAACAAACCAAGATTTCTCAAAAACTACAACCATTGCAAGATGTAGGTTTGGGTTATGTGCAGTTAGGACAATCATCATCAACGTTATCTGGTGGCGAAGCACAGCGAATAAAACTGGCTTCATTTCTTCTAAAAGGTAGCATCAAAGAGAAAGCCTTATTTGTTTTTGACGAACCAACAACAGGATTGCATTTTCATGATATAAAAAAATTACTCACTTCATTTGATGCATTAATTGACAAAGGCCACTCTATTGTTGTAATTGAACACAATTTAGATTTGATTAAAAGTGCCGACTGGATTATTGACATTGGACCTGAGGGTGGAGAAAATGGTGGAAATATTTTAGCTGTAGGAACTCCTGAAGATATAATTGCAAATAAAAATTCAATTACGGGTTCGTTTCTGAAAGAAAAATTATAAGTATTAATTTTCTTCCTGTTCTTCTTGTTCGTATACAATATTAAACACAAATACTTTTAAATAACGGGTATCATTGCTTTCATAAGAATAGGTAATGATGTTTTTACGAGGATCTAAAACAACTTTTCCTCTTGCATCTTTAGAACGAATGACCCATGTAGAAATGTCGTTTTCATCAACACTAACTGAGATTATAGAGCCATGAAAAACACGTACTATAGAGTCATCGTTTAAACTAATTGAAATATAACCATTCCCTTTTGAATTTAACTCCCGAATTACAATAACTGAGTTTTCAAATTCAGAATCTTTCGGGTCATACACTTGCTTTTCTTCATTCCAAGTATAAAAAACCCTACTACTAGAGTTGTACTTTGACTGCGTATTTATCTTTACTGGAACTTGTTGTTGTGCAAAAGTGTTTCCAAAAAAGAAAAGCAATACTACTTGACTAATTAAATTCTTCATAATTCCTCAGGTTATTTTTCAAAAATACAAAATTGACTTTAAAAAAAAATAGCCTAAATTAAAATTTATCAAATAATTGATTTTCAAATAATTAAAATTATTTTTAATTAAATTATTAAAATAATACATATAATTCAAGATTTTGGCATACTACTTGAAAATAGTATATAAACAAGCCGAAACGAATTCAGCTTTTAATTTTTAATACTATTGATTATGAAATGAGCATAACCTAAAATTGGCCACAAACACCAATGAAGATATGCGAATTACATATGACCATAGAAAAACAAAAAATATCTACATATGACAAAAATTACCCTTTTAGTAGCTGCCATTTTACTTTTTGGAAATGCAGCGAAAGCATCAGAAATAATCAATTATTCTGATGAAAGAACAAATAGCATTTTTAATCTGAATGACCCTATTGAGTTTACAGAAAGAGGAATTACTTTTTATGTATTTCCTAACGGAGAATTCGATTTTAATACTGTGCAAAGCCAAGGAAACGCTTCCTATTATAGACGTGGTAGAAATATTGATATAGGAGCTCCTGGAGTTAGAAATTTTTATGCTTCACCAAACAATGTTGTTCGAATTGAGCATGATGCCATGGGAAGAATTCGCAGAATAGGTAATGTATTTGTGAATTATGACTATCTAAACAGAATTAAAAGAATCGGAACTATATATATGTCGTACAATCGTTTTGCGTTAGATCAAGTTGGCGGTTTAAGAATCATTTACAACAAAAGAGGTCAAATTATAAATACATTTGGTAGTGTAAATGGGTGTCAATCTAACTACTATTACAATAGTCATTATCAAAATGAATACAATAGTGATACTTTTTCTGAAAATGAAAATAATGATCAAATGTATTATAGAAAAAGAAATTCAAATAGTGATTCCAAAGGAGAATAGCTTAAAAATCACTATTTATTCCTCCCGTTTATAAAATTATAGACGGGATTTTTATTTACTTTTTAACTTCTCTAAATATTTATCTATAAAATCATTGATTTCAACTGAAATAACAAGTTTATAATTAATAAATACATATAAGAGTGTTATTAAAACTGACTTTAAAATAATATTAATTAAAGGATGAAAAGTGAAATCCCAAAAATAAAAAACTAAAAAAACAATACTAATGGTTCCGAAAGATTTTAAAGTATTTACTGTAAAAGGAAACAAATTCATTTTCTTGACTACAAACAATAGTTTTATGGTATTGTAAACCATCACAGAAATTAAAGTAGCCCAAGCAGCTCCTAAAATACCATAAGGAGGAATTAATAGCATATTCAATCCAATCATCATAAATACCAACAATAATCCAAATAAAAGAACTGTTCGATAGTATTTTGTATTTAAAATAATTGCATTGTTATTCCCTAAAATTACATCATAGAATTTGGTCAGACCAATAATAAAAACTACTCCAATTCCGCCTTCATATTCGCCTGGAATTAACTCATACAACTCTTTAATGTTTAAAAAAATACCCAGCATAACCAAACCTCCAAAGACTTGTAAATTCAAAGCGCTTTTCTTATACAACTCATTCAATTCGTCATGCTTGTTTTCGTTCATTAGCCGAGCGGTAATGGGATAAATAATTTGAAGCATCGCTCTACTTGGCACTGCAATAACTGTAGCTATAAAAATGGCTACAGAATACAAAGCATTATCACTAATATTTCTATAGGAAGGAATCATTACTTTATCAAAATCCATCAACAAAACCGCTACACTTCCTGATAAAATAATGAAAAAAGAATACCCGAAAATTTCTTTAACATTATGGGGCATTTTAAAGGTTAAAACTGGCATTTTCACATACCATGCATAACTTTTCATAGCTAAGAATTGGAGCAAATAAGCACCTAAAAGGGCATAAATAAACGCATCTTTAGTAAGCCAATTCCAGTAAACCGAAAACAACAAAATCAATATCGTTACACGAACAAAAACTTCACTGATAAAATTTCCCACAACCGATTGCATATGCACTTTAACCCAAGCATAATAAACTTCAAAATAGCCCATACATATTCCTATGACTGGAATAAGCCAAAGAAAAGGCTTAATTTCAGGATTTTCTCTTAAAATAAAAAAAGCAATCTGATCGTAAAAAAAATAGGTGATTGTTGAAATAGGAATAATCAAAAAAAGTGGCATTACTAACATAAAACTCAAAAAGTGTTCTCGATCTACTTCTGAAGTGTATTTAGAATAAAAACGAATCATCGTGTTCTGAACGCCAAAAGCCATTAAAGGCATCATAATATTAGAGGCCGATAACAAAAAAGCAACCATACCATAATGGGTTTTTCCCAAGAAATTAGTATACAAAAAAAGAGCGTTTATAGCTCCTATTCCAAAACCAAAATAGGTAATAACGGTATTCTTAATTGACTGGTTTAAAACTATTCCCAATTTTGTTATGAGTTATAAGTTATGAGTTATGAGTTAACTCGTAAAAAATTATTGAATCAATTTAGCTAATTTTTCGGTTAAATTTTTTCTAGAATACTGCTGTAAACCAACAGCATTCGATTTTAATTTCCCTTCTAAAAATTGATGGTAATAATTCAAAATTACACTTTTTAGTTTGTCTTTCTCCCCATAATCAAAGAAAACTCCAGTATTGGTTGTTGTCATGATTTCGGCAAAATCAGAACCTCTTGGTCCAATGGCAAGTATTGGTCTTTCTGAAACCATATACTCGAATAATTTTCCAGGAATAATACTCATGGTATCCTTTGAATTGATTTCTATTAATAATAAAACCTGGGACTTTCTTTGATGTGCAATAGCTTCTTGGTGAGAAACATACCCTAAATAATTTATAAATTCATTTAAGTTGTAACGCTGTAAGGTATCTAAAATCTCTTGGCTAACTGTTCCTATAAGTTTTAGCTGAAAATGATTAGAAAAATCAGAAACCTCCTTTACCAACTCAGAAAGAACTTGCCAAAGAATGATAGGATTTCTTTCTGATAATAGGGAACCAATATGTGCTAAAGTAAATTTTTCATCTAAAGATTGAGGTTCCACTTTTTCAACATCAAAACCGTTTGTTATTACTTCAATTGGTTTATTTGTAATTGCTTGAAACTCTATTTTAGTAGTATTACTGGTTACAATGATAGTATCAGCTGTGTTTAAAACTATTTTCTCTAACGTTTTATGTTTCTTTTTTGAATAATCAGATAATCGAAGTGCTTTATGATACCCTATAGTGGTCCAAGGATCTCTAAAATCAGCAATCCATTTAATTGTTAGATTTTTTTTAAGATGTAAACCTATAAGATGTAAACTGTGTGGCGGACCCGAAGTAATAATTGTTTCAATATTGTTCTCCTGAATGTATTTTTCCAAAAAGCGAACAGATGGTTTTACCCATAAAACTCTTGCATCTGGAATAAAAAGATTGCCTCTAATCCAAATCAACAGCTGCTCTAAACGAGTTTGCTTTCTAGCGTTTGGAATTATTCCTGAACTTATTTTCTTAGTCTTATTTTTTGAAAATACAGATGCTAAGCCATAAGGTTCTAAAATCTTCTTCTTAATGATAATTGCCTTATCAGATACCTCATTCATCAAACCTTCATCAATAATTGGATATGTTGGATTTTCAGGAATATAAACAATGGGCTGAATACCAAAATCGGGCAAATACTTAACAAATTTCAACCATCGCTGCACACCCGGACCTCCAGCTGGCGGAAAATAATAAGTTATAATTAAGATTTTTTTTAATTCCAAAGTTTAAAGTTTAAAAATCTGGTTCTAATGGAAATATGGTGAATATTCATTTTTTTACCATTAAAATTTTTAAGAAAAATGCAAAACTTAATTATCTTAAATACCTTAATGGTTGTAAATTTATTTAAAGTCCAAGTTATTTCTTAACCCCATACCAACTTTTCTTTCTTTCAAAATAAAGTCCACCAACAATTAAAAACAACATTCCAATAGAACTCGCTAAAGTAATAGTGCTTCCTGTTTGAACAACTTGTGGCTCAAACTTAAATTCAATCGTATGCTTACCCGCTGGAATAGTCAAGGCACGTAATGCATAATTTGCTCTAAAATGAGAGGCGCTTTTACCATCTATAAAAGCATTCCAACCGTCTTTATAATACATTTCTGAAAATACAGCCAAACCAGTATTGGAATTATTAGATAGGTATTTTAGGTGATTGGGTTTGTAAGATTGCAACTGTATGGTTGCTAAACTATCTTTAGTAAAAGAAGTTTTAGAAATAAACGATTTGAATTCTGTTTCATTAACAACAGCTTCATTTTTAGTATCTAAACCACTCAACGCTTTCATCTCCTGATCAGGAGTATTTACTAACTTAATACGCTTTACAAACCAAGCGTTTCCGTTAGCATCAGGGTTTATGATTGGATAATCTTTACCAACTGAATCGGTTTGGATGATGTACTTTACATTCAGCATATCTAGGACTGCCATATTGTTTTTGGCAATTTGATAATCAAACAATTGTTGCATTCTTCTTGGCTTTGCGGCATGATACCCCCCAATAGATTGATGAAAAAATGAAGTTCGAGAACTGGATAAATTGCCGCTTACTTCAAAAACGCGGTAATTGGTAGTGTCTTGCAATATTTGAGCGTCTGATTCGGTTTCTTGAAAAGGAATTTCAACTTCACTAACATTTACAAAATCTTTGGCGCTCACATAATTTTTATCAATAAAAAACAAATCAGAAACCATTAGTAATCCTACAAAAATAATAGCCTTGTTTTGCGACAATTTATTTTTAATAAACAACCATAAAATCCCTGAAGACACTAGGATAAAAAAACTAGAACGCAATAAATCAGCTGAGTATAAACTTTTCCTATCCGATTTTAGGGCATCAACAAAATCAGGACCATAATTTTCCATAAAATAACTGTCGCTAGATCCTGAAAAACTAAACCAACTCTTGATCAAAAACAGAAAAACAAGGATTCCAAAACCAACAGCTGTCGATTGTAACAATGCTTTCTCTTTTGATTTTAAAACTGATGATTCATCCGATTTAATAAAAGAATGCAATCCCATAATGGCCAAAACAGGAACACACAATTCTAATAGCACTTGTATAGAAGATACTGCTCTGAACTTATTATACATGGGCACAAAATCAATACAGAAATCAGTCAATATAGAAAAATTTTTGCCCCATGACAAAATTAATGATAGTATAGCACCCGCTAAAAAAGCATATTTTATTTTTCGTTTATCATAAAATAAGGCAAGTATGGCCAACAAAAATACCACAGAGCCAATATAGGCTGGAGCAGCAACTATAGGCTGATCGCCCCAGTATAATGGCATTCCCGAAACAAAATCCTTAGCTTGCTCTTCTGAAACACTCTGACCAATCATAAATTCATACATCTTGCTATCGGTGCCAATGTTTTCATTATTTGATCCACCAAAAAGTCTGGGAGCAATCAAATTAAAACTTTCAGCAATACCATAACTGTATTCTGTTATATAGTCATTCGTCATCGCATTATTAGTCTCATTTTTGGTGCCATCAGCATTATACAGCAACTCACTTTTATCTCTGGTACTAAATTTTGCATATTCAGCAGTAGCCAATAAATTTGTCGCATTTGCACCAATTGCAAAAATTCCTGCTACAAAAAAAACGCCTAAAGCATTAAGCAGTGTTTTAAAATCTTTTTGCTTACTGTATTCATAAATAAAGAAAATGGAGAGCACCAAAATCAAAATCAATAAATAATAGGTCATTTGAAAGTGATTCGTATTAATTTCTAAAGCCGAGGCAATCATTGTTAAAAGTCCACCAAGTATAAATCGTTTTTTATAAACAAGAATAATGCCCGCAAGTACCATAGGCATATAACCAATAGCGTGTGCTTTTGCATTATGACCCACTCCAAGAATTACTATCAAATAAGTAGAAAAACCAAAAGCCAATGCGCCCACAAATGCTTGTAAGGGATCTATTTTTAAAACCAATAGCAAAATATAAAATCCTATAAAATAAAGAAACAAATAATCGGCTGGTCGAGGCAAAAACCGAATTAAATCATCTAAACTACCAACATAATCATAAGGATATTTCGCTCCTAATTGATACGTTGGCATCCCACCAAAAGCAGCATTGGTCCAATACGGCTCAGCATTTTCAGAAGCTCGAAAATCAATTTGCTCCTTAGCCATTCCTGTATATTGAACAATATCCGATTGAAATATTTTTTTTCCTTGCAAAACAGGATAAAAATAAAGTGTAGCAATGAACACAAAGCCAATAATAGCTAATGCATGAGGGTAAAATTTAGCAAGGATTTTCATAGTAAGAAGTAGTCAGTATCTGTAATTATGGCAAAAATTTAAGCCAAAAATAGTTAAAAAGTGCAAACTGAACACTCATTTGTAACTACTATTTTAATCTATTTCTTCATAATCTACATACTCGCCCACTTTTTTCGTTTCGCGTGGCTTGGTACTTTTAGTCGCATCATAAATAATTTCATCAGTATTAGAATTCTTTTGATGGTTTGAAGCATTCGATTGGTAGTGATGTTGAAAGTTTTGTCCCGCTTTTTCAACTACTTTCTTAACTACTATAGGTAAAAAAAGGCGCGCTAAAAATTTGATAACATAATAAAATAGCATTAAATAAAAAATGGTTTTTATTATTCCGTTAAAAGAGGCTGTTTGCATAAACAAAAATTTTCACAAATTTAATAAATCAAAAGTTCAAAATTAAAAAAGCATTCTTAAATAAATAATAAAATATAGTACATTTGAAATCGTTATTATTTTATTCTTAAAAAAGAAAACATGTTTAAAATCAAATCTTTACTCTTAGTATCTCTTTTATTATACTCCACCGCTCATTTTGGTCAGTTTACTGATGTAATCAATTCAAATCGTCCAGGCGAGTCAATGGCAGCTTTTTCTGTAGGAAAAACAGTTATTCAAGCAGAATTAGGGATGTATGGCTTTAAAGAAAAACACGAATTGCTTGACTATGAAGCCAATGGTTTTGGCAACAATTTAGATTTTCGTTACGGTGCTATTTTAGAACAATTAGAGTTTATCGTCAATTTACAATACCAATTTGAAAATTATAGTGCTCCGCTTCTCAATGGCAACCAAAGTGGCTTAAAAAAAACTATAATTGGAGCAAAATTTCTGGTTTACGATCCTATTAAAAAATACATCGAAAAACCCAATTTATACAGTTGGAAAGCCAATCATAAATTCAGTTACAGACAATTTATTCCTGCAATAGGAGTATATGCCGGTTTAAACATCAATCTTTCTGACAATATTTTTATTCGACCACAAATTCCGAATGACCCAAATATAAGTCCTAGATTTATGGTTTTAACACAAAACCAGTTTGGGAAATTTGTTTTGTGTACTAATATCATTTTAGACAAATTCTATTCTGAAAAACAATCTATAGATTATGTGGTTACCTTAACCAGAGGTTTTAACTCTAGATGGTCAGGTTTTCTAGAAAACCAGGGTTTCAACGGTAAGTATTATTCAGATGCTATTTTTAGAACTGGAGCAGCCTTTTTAGTAAAACAAAACGTTCAAATAGATGCTTCAATAGGAGCTAATTATAAAGACACTCCCTCTATATTAGCTGGTGGTGTTGGACTATCGTGGCGTTTTGACAAAAACTACAGCGAAGTGCTGTATAGAATTCCGAAAGAAAAAGACAAAAAGAAAAGCAAAGCTGACAAGAAAAAAGATAAGAAAAAAGCAAAAGACAAAAAACGATTAGACGAAATTGAATCTACACCATTACAACCATAATGATTACAGTATTAGAAGTTAAAACAAAAAAGGAGTTGACTCATTTTATCAAATTCCCTTTTTCCTTATATAAAAACAATGCATTCTGGGTACCGCCAATCATTGTTGATGAATTGGAAACTTTTGATAAAACAAAGAACCCCGCTTTCGAAAATGCAGAAGCCTACTTTTATTTGGCTTATAAAAGCAATAAAATAGTGGGCAGAATTGCAGCTATCATTAACTGGAGCGAAGTAAACAACCAGAACAAAAAGAAAGTCCGTTTTGGTTGGTTCGACGTTATTGACGACTTAGATGTTACCAAAGCATTACTAGAAAAAGTCTATGAACTCGGTCGTAAAAATAATTTAGAGCATGTCGAAGGACCAATGGGATTTTCAAATCTAGATAAAGTAGGTGTCCTAACTGAAGGTTTCGAGGAATTAGGCACCATGATTACTTGGTACAATTATCCCTATTATGCTACTCATTTTGAGCAATTGGGTTATGTAACTGAAAAAGAATATCTAGAAAGTAAATTTCCATTCGAAAACGTAAAATTAGAATTTTTTGACAAAGCTCAAGAATTAATTAAAAAGCGCTACCAACTTAATGCACTGAACTTCAAAAAAACAGCAGACGTGTTGCCATATGTCGATAAAATGTTCGATTTGTTTAATGCTTCCTATGCAAGCTTATCCTCTTTTGTAGCAATAACTGATATTCAAAAAGAATATTTCAAGAAAAAATACATCAGTTTTATTAATCCTGAGTACATCAAATTTGTAGAAGACAAAGGTAAAAACTTAGTCGCTTTTGCAATCGTGATGCCTAGTTTTTCTAGAGCGTTACAAAAAGCCAATGGAAAATTGTTCCCTTTTGGCTTTTTACATTTATTAAATGCACGTAAAAACAGTAAAGACGTTACTTTTTACCTTATAGGTGTTCACCCAGACTATCAAAATAAAGGGGTTCATGCCATACTTTTCAAAGAAATGCACACCACTTTTACGCAGAAAGGCATTCAAAACTGCATTAGAACTCCCGAGTTAGCCGATAATAATGCCATACATCTTCTTTGGAAAAATTTCAATCCTACAACCCATTGTCGAAGAAAAACATTTCGAATAGAACTGTAAAAAAGTATTCTATATGCAATGTCAAACCATAAAAAAATCCATTCCAAAAAAATATTTGGAATGGATTTCTATAGTGATAACACGTTAACATAAAAACTCTAGTCAGAGCCTTTTATACTAACTATTATATATTAAGCATCTAAATCAACTTTAGTTCTACTAGCAATTTCTTTATAGGTACCGTTTTCTAATTTCTCACGAATCGCTTCAAAAGCACTAAGTGTTTCCTCAATATCCGCTAAGGTGTGGGATGCGGTAGGAGTCATTCGCAACAAAATAATTCCTTTTGGAATTACAGGATAGATTACAATAGAAAGGAAAATGCCGTAATTCTCTCTCAAGTCATTTACCATAACCATAGCTTCTGGCACGCTACCTTCAAGATAAACAGGTGTCACACAGGTATTGGTATCCCCAATATTGAAATTTCTAGCGCGCAATCCGCTTTGTAAAGCATTTACTATCACCCATAGTTTGTCTTTTAATGCTGGCGAATTTCGCAACAACTCTAAACGCTTTAATGACCCAATAGTTTGAATCATTGGTAAAGCTTTAGCAAACATTTGTGAACGCAAATTGTATTTTAAGTAATCTATAATCTCTTTGTCAGCAGCTACAAAAGCACCAATATTAGCCATCGATTTTGCAAAAGTCGAAAAATAAATATCAATACCATCTTGGCAACCTTGCTCCTCTCCTGCTCCTGCTCCCGTTTTTCCCAATGTTCCAAAACCATGTGCATCATCTACTAACAAACGGAAATTATAGCGCTCTTTCATAGCAACAATCTCTTTCAACTTACCTTGTTGTCCTCTCATACCAAAAACACCCTCAGTAATAAAAAGAATGCCACCACCATTCTCTTCCGCCATTTTAGTAGCACGTTGCAGGTTTTTCTCCATGCTTTCAATATCGTTATGTCGGTAGGTAAATCGTTTTCCCATATGCAAACGAACCCCGTCAATAATACAAGCATGTGCATCTACATCATATACAATTACGTCATTTTTAGTAACTAATGCATCAATGGTCGACATGATTCCTTGGTACCCAAAATTCAATAAATAGGCCGACTCTTTCATTACAAAAGCTGCCAATTCCTGCTCCAATTGCTCATGGTATTTGGTATGTCCACTCAACATTCGAGCTCCCATAGGGTAAGCCGCACCGTATTGCAAAGCCGCATCTGCATCTGCTTTTCGAACTTCGGGATGATTGGCTAAACCTAAATAATCATTCAAGCTCCAGTTCAAAACATCTTTCCCTGCAAATTGCATTCTTGGTCCCAATTCACCTTCTAATTTAGGAAAAACAAAATAACCTTCAGCCTGCGAGGCCCATTTTCCTAGGGGTCCTTTATTGTTCTGAATTCTTTCAAATAAATCTTTTACCATGATAGTGTATCGTACTAAATTGTCTTTTTTTCAAGTTGCAAAAATAATTATTTATACGGTAATAAAGTATCTAATTTACAAATATTTTTTAGAGCAGTCATTCCATTCTTCAGGAGCTATTTCCTGCTCTACAGGATAACCAAGATAGTGCTTCGTACCTTGCAATACCATGGAATGCCGTTTCGATCAGGGCTAAAAATACATTTTTACAATAAACGTTGTATCTTTGACAGCATAGCAACTATAACAACCACAATACAACAATGTCACAAAATACCAAAGAATTAAAACTAGCCGTACTCATAGATGCCGATAACGTTCCTTACAGCAATGTAAAAGGAATGATGGAAGAAATTGCCAAATATGGCACGCCAACAACCAAACGAATTTATGCCGATTGGACCAAACCCAATGCTAACGGTTGGAAATCGGTACTCTTAGAACATGCTATTACTCCTATACAGCAATACAGTTATACTGTCGGAAAAAACTCTTCCGATTCTGCTATGATTATCGATGCTATGGATTTACTCTATTCTGACAAAGTTGACGGTTTTTGTATTGTGTCTAGCGATTCCGATTTTACGCGTCTTGCCATCCGACTTCGAGAATCTGGCATGAAAGTTATTGGAATAGGAGAAAAGAAAACACCCAATTCTTTTATTGTAGCTTGTGATCGGTTTATTTATATCGAGGTTTTAGAAGGTGCTATCAAAAAGACACTACAAAGAGCTGAACAGAGCGGAGCTAAAAATCCAAAATCATCTGCTAACTCAACCGATACTAAAAAACCAACCGAAAAAGAAACCACTTCTAAAGTCGATTTACAAACCATAGAACTCATCGAAGCTACAATTGAAGCCATTGGTGATGATGATGGCTGGGCTTTTTTAGGAGATGTAGGCAACCTCATTGTAAAGAAAAAACCAGAATTCGACCCTCGAAATTATGGCTTTACAAAACTTACTCCAATGTTAAAATCATTAACTGACATCCTTGAAATTGACGAACGCGATTCTGACAAAAAAGGAATCAAACACGTGTATGTACGCTTGCGATTTAGTTAGTAAGTTTATAATATAAACTAAAACAAAGTTTTCCTGAAATATAAAACTAAAACAGTTAAATAAATAAAGTAAGTAATTGTATGAGCCATAACTATACCTTCTATTTGAAATAGTCCAATTAAATAATTACTAGATACAAACATTACTGACAATGAGATTAACTCCGCAATGATAAAAGCGACAGTTAGTTTTTTCGCGAAAAACTGATATCCTAATATAAGTGAGGCTGCCTTTAAAGTGTCACCCATAAGTTGCCAAAAAAACAAAGCTGTAACAGGAAGAAATGCATCTGTAAAAAGCAATTTTACAATGATGTACCTAAAAAAATATATAAGAAGCAAACCAAAAGTAAAAATTGGTAGAATCGTTTTGTAATAACTCCAAAATATACTTCTTGTCGCTTTTTTTGTTTCAGCGAAAGCCAACCGAGGAAAAAAGTATAAGGTAAGAATTGACGAAATAAACATAAGGTAATAACTTGAAATCCTATTCATAGCTTCCCAATAACCCGCTGATTCTATTCCCAAATTTCGAATAATTGAATGCCTAATTGATAAAAAAACTAAGGGGCCTAAAACCGACGAAACAAATGCCATCAATGAATAGGATGATAAGTTTTTCAAAATCTGAAAATCGAAAAGTCGAAAAGAAATGGTACTTATAAAATGTAAGTCTTTATTGATATAATAAAAAGCCACAAAAAACAATAATGCTGGAGGTATAATTATAGCAAGTAATGCTCCGAAGGTTTTATAGTGCCAAACCACTATAACAGAAAATAGTAATCCAATTAAGTTTCCAATAATATTGCTAAAAATAACATTTCGAAATTTACCCAATCCGTTTATTATTGCTAATAATAAAATCGTTACTATGTACCATGGTAAAGCTAAAGCAAGAATTAAAAAGATATCGGAATACTCAAAATTAATCCCAAAAACGACATCACTCCAATACACTGAAAAAGTAGCCAAACCTAAACTCAATACTAAAGAAACTGTTAGTAGACTTAAAAACACAGTTGAGATAATTTTTTTCAGCTCTATTTCATTATCTTTATTGTTTACTATATACTTTACAATTCCGTTCTGAAATCCTAAAGTTGCAACACTTTCTATTGAAGTCATAAAATTTCTTAAATTTCCTGCCAGAGCCATACCACTAGGCCCAATAAAAATTGCAATCACTTTAGACGTAATTAATCCTATTCCAATTTTTAATAAAACACTAATGCTATTTAAAGAGGACACTTTAAATAATGGGGTTCGTGAAATGGATTTAATAAACTTAACTTTCATAGTAATTCATTGTTTCTAATTTTATTGTTCCTTAATTAGGTTAACCATGCTTAGAAATCATTAATTTTCAAAATGTACTTTATTGTATTATATAAAAGTCCCGAAATTTAGTTTATTATTTAGTAATTCCTTAAAATTTGTTCTTTAAATATCTAGAATTGTATAAACTAAAATTGTATTTTTAGGCAATTAAAAACTTGTTTTCGTGAAAATAAAACAAAATTCATACATCTTTATAATAATTAGCTTTATTTCTTTTTCATTTTACGGACAAGATATATCATTATTTAAACAGTACAACGGAAGATATGATTTTGTTTTTATTGGAAATACTTTAAATACCATTGAAAATAATAATATTGATGGTCTACCAAGTCCGCCCTGCACTATTCTTACAAATTCTTCCGCACAATTAAATCTAAATCAAGACAACAGCATAGAAAACGCCTATTTGTATTGGGCGGGTTCAGGAACTGGAGATTTTGAGGTTAAATTAAACAATCAAACTATATCGGCCGTTCGCACTTTCAGCAATGAAAATTCAAGAGGCTTTCCGTTTTTTAGTGCTTTCGCAGATGTAACTTCACTAATTCAATCCACAGGAAATGGAGTTTATAATTTTTCTGACTTAGATTTAACAGACATTATTGCAGATTATTGTCCATTTGGGGGCAATTTTGCTGGTTGGGCGATTGTCATAATCTATAAAAACAAAGATCTTCCGCTAAATCAACTCACCGTTTATGATGGTTTACAATCTGTTCCAAATGAAATTAACATTACACTAAACAGTTTAAATGTAATTGACAATAATGATGCTAAAATAGGATTTGTTGCTTGGGAAGGAGATAAAAACATTGCTAATAACGAATCCCTGCTTATTAATGGAAATTTAATTGCTAATCCGCCACTTAATCCGGGTAATAATGCATTTAACGGAACCAATAGTTTTTTTGGAACCAGTAATTTGTACAACATGGATCTTGATGTGTACAACATACAAAACAATATTAAAATTGGTGATACCAATGCTTCTATACGATTGACATCAAATCAGGATTTTGTAATGATAAATGCAATAGTTACTAAACTAAATAGTCAATTGCCGGATGCAACAATTAGAATAAATAAGATAAATAAAACCTGTAATTCTAAAAAAATAGTCGTCGATTATACTGTATTCAACTCTAATAGTACCAATCCCCTTTCTGCGGGAACTCCAATTGCAATTTATGCAAACGAAAAACTGATACAACAAACTAAAACGAATACAACTCTCCCTATTGACGAAAGCGAAACCGCTACAATCTCAATTAATATTCCTGAAAATATTCCTAACAATTTTGAACTAAAATTTGTTATAGATGATAACGGCACAGGACAAGGAATAGTAAATGAGATAAATGAAATAAACAATACTTTTTCTGAAGAAGTTACCTTGTTGGTTTCGGATATTTTAGAAACTTTAGAGGATCAGATTTCTTGTAATTTAGGGTTAGGAAGAGCTATCTTTAATTTTTCAAAATATGAAGATTTAATAAAAGTTAATGCTACAGATATAGTCCAGTTTTATGAATCAACTACCGATTTAGAGAATGAAATCAATCCAATATCGGGAATTTCAAATTACAGTGCTGCGAGTACTCCTAAAACTATTTTTGTTAAGGTAGATAACGGAACTTGTTTTAACACTACTTCCTTTTTATTAAACTCAAGAAATTGTCCACCAATAGTTTATAACTTTATATCTGCAAATAATGATACTAAAAATGATACCTTTTTTATTGACGGATTGCGAAATATTTTTCTGAATTTTAAATTATCAATATACAATCGTTGGGGAACTTTAGTTTGGAATGGGAACAATAATACTCCCGATTGGGACGGATTCGCAAATCAAGGTTTTTTAATTAACTCTTTACAAATTGCAGCAGGAACTTATTACTATATACTCGAATTGAATGATCCAGATTACTCAAAACCAATTGTTGGCTATTTATTTTTAACCAGATAATCTTAACGTTTAAGTTTGATTTATTTAGTGTTGATTTATAAAACCTTTGTAACTTTGAAGCTTAGTTCTTTTACTAGTTAAAAATGAAACAAATCACATCTTTACAAAATCCATTTATAAAATCACTAGTCTTATTGCAAGAAAAAGCTAAGTCTAGAAAACAAACTGGAACATTTTTAATTGAAGGTCAACGCGAAATTACATTAGCTATTAAAGTAGGATATACGATTGAAACTATCCTATTCCTGCCCGAATTAATTTCTCAAACTCAAATTGTCAAATTAACGAACAACCAAATTGAGTTAATTGAAATCTCAAAAGAAGTCTATCAAAAATTAGCTTATCGAGATACTACCGAAGGTATCTTAGCAATTGCAAAAACAAAATCGTTACAATTGTCAGATTTAAAATTATCTAAAAACCCACTAATTCTAATTGCAGAAGCACCTGAAAAGCCAGGAAATATTGGTGCTTTACTTCGCACTGCCGATGCCGCTCATCTAGATGCTGTGATTATTGCCAACCCAAAAAGTGATTTATACAACCCAAATATAGTTCGCTCTAGCGTTGGGTGCATATTTACCAATCAAATAGCAACAGGAACAACTTCTGAAATCATTACTTTTCTAAAAGAACGAAAAATTAATTTCTACTGCGCTACCTTGCAAAATTCGACTTCCTATCATACTCAAGATTATACAACCCCAACAGCATTGGTCGTGGGAACAGAAGCAACTGGATTAACAGAAGAATGGCGAGATGAAGCTACACAAAACATTATAATACCTATGCAAGGTGAAATTGATAGTATGAATGTTTCAGTAGCCGCAGCCATATTAATTTTTGAAGCTAAAAGGCAAAGAGGTTTTTAGAATGGTAATAAAACTTATTCTTGCATATATGGATTCTTATTTCTATTTTTAAAAATTAGAATAATTTATTATGCTTGAAATTGATTTAGAAAAAGAAAATAAAGCAATTGCTAAAGAATACAAAGAATTACTTCGAATCAGTTATCAAACTTTAACTCCAGAAGATAAAAAACTAATTCGAAAAGCATTTGATGTAGCTGTAGATGCACATCAAGATCAACGCCGCAAATCTGGGGAAGCCTATATCTTCCACCCTATTGCTGTAGCAAAAATTGTAGCATCCGAAATAGGTTTAGGAGCCACATCTATTGCTGCTGCTTTACTTCATGATGTTGTAGAAGACACTCCTATTACTATTCAAGACATTGAAAAACTATTTAATCCTAAAGTTGCACAACTTGTAGAAGGATTAACAAAAATATCAATGGTTCAAAAGGATTTGAATGCTTCAGTACAGGCTGAGAACTTCCGAAAAATGATTCTAACACTAAACGATGATGTACGTGTAATTCTTATCAAATTGGCCGATCGCTTGCACAATATGCAAACCATGGATTCAATGCAAGAAAACAAACAAACTAAAATTGCATCTGAGACCTTGTATATTTATGCACCATTGGCACACAGATTGGGTTTATACAATATCAAAACAAAATTAGAAGATTTAGGATTAAAGTATACTGAACCTAAAGTCTATAATGATATTGTAAGTAAAATAAAAGAAACTAAAGAAGAACAAGACGAATATATAAAGACCATTTCTGAAGTACTAAAAAAATCACTCGATGAAGAAAAAATAGATTACATCATAAAAGGTCGCCCAAAATCTATCTACTCTATACGCAGAAAAATGTTGGCACAAAACGTAAGCTTTGATGAAGTCTATGATAAATTTGCTTTGCGAATTATATACAAATCAAATGCTCACGAAGAAAAATTTCTTGCCTGGAAAATTTATTCAATAGTAACCGATCATTACAGACCTAGCCCAAGCCGATTACGCGATTGGATTTCTTCGCCAAAATCTACAGGATATGAAGCACTGCATATTACCGTAATGGGACCTAAAGGAAGATGGGTCGAAATACAAGTAAGAAGCGAACGAATGGATGAAATTGCAGAAAAAGGCTATGCTGCACATTACAAATATAAAAACGGGGCCACTGAAGAAAGTGGTTTAGATATTTGGCTTAATTTATTAAAAGAAGCTTTAGAAAATGCTGAAACCAATGCAGTAGATTTTGTAGAAGATTTTAAAATGAATCTTTACTCCAAAGAAATTTTTGTATTTACGCCAAAAGGAGAAATCAAATCCTTACCTAAAGGAGCAACTTCTCTAGATTTTGCATTTAGCATTCACTCTGAAATAGGAATTCGTACCAGAGGAACACGAGTAAACGGAAAATTAGTTCCTTTGAACACTGAACTCAAAAGTGGTGATCAAATAGAAGTAATAACTTCTCAAAGCCAAAAGCCTACAACTCATTGGCTAGATTATGTTACAACTGCAAGAGCCAAAAATAAAATTAGAAACGTTCTTAATGAAAATATTAAAAAAACAGCCGAAGAAGGAAAAGAATTATTAACTAGAAAATTAAGACACCTAAAAGTTACCATTAACGAACAAGTAATTAATGAACTGGTAAACTTTTTTAACTTAAAAACGAGTTTAGATTTATTTTATAGAGTTGGAATTGGATCTATCGAGAATCAACAGCTAAAAGATTATGCTTCGCAAAAAAGCAACACCTTGATGAATTTCTTTAAAAATAAAATCAAGCGAACACCCAATACTGCTGATAAAGACATTCACAAACAAATATTAAGTAAAAATTATGACTTACTTGTATTTGGTGTGGACCAAGACAAATTAGATTATAAACTTTCATCCTGTTGTAATCCTATTCCTGGAGATGAAGTTTTTGGATTTGTAACTATAAATGAAGGTATAAAAGTACATAAAAAAGATTGTCCAAACTCCATAAGTATGCAATCTAATTATGCATATCGAGTCATTTCTGCAAAATGGATAGACTCAACCCAGCAGGAATTTAAAGCCATTTTAAATATAACTGGCATGGACACCATTGGCTTAACAAACAAATTGACAAAAGTAATTTCCAACAATATGAATGTAAATATTCAAAGTATTTCTTTAAGCGGAGAAGCCGGTCTTTTTAAAGGAAGAGTAGCCGTAATTGTTCAAAACAATACTATTTTGAATAAGATGATTGACAACATTAAGAAAATTGATGGGGTAGATAAAGTAACCCGAGTGTATAAAAATTAAACGTTTCTGACTTTAAAGGTTTAATCTTTTAAAATAAAAATTTATCTTTGCAACATGACACTACTATCTGTTGATAACAGCAAAAACCAAGAAATTGTAAAAAATGTTTTTACACTGTATCTTGAAAATAAAGGACATCGAAAAACTCCTGAACGTTACGCTATTCTTCAAGAAATTTACGATAATGAAGAACACTTTGATATAGAAAATCTTTATATCAAAATGAAAAACAAAAACTATCGTGTTAGTAGAGCAACTTTATACAATACTATTGAATTGTTATTAGACTGCGCTCTGGTTCGAAAACATCAGTTTGGGCAAAATCAGGCTCATTACGAAAAGTCCTATTTCGACAAACAACACGATCACATTATCATGACGGATACTGGAGAAGTAATTGAGTTTTGTGACCCCAGAATTCAAATGATCAAAAAAACAATAGAAGAAATTTTTGATATAGAAATTCACAATCATTCCCTCTATTTTTATGGAAATAAAAAAGTTTAATTTGCATTTTTTTTCGTCCAAGCGATTAATCAAAATACCAAGTTAACAAATAACCAATTTAACAACTAACTACAAACAACAAACAGAATGACCGTAGATTTATTATTAGGATTGCAATGGGGAGACGAAGGCAAAGGAAAAATTGTTGACGTTTTAACCTCAAAATATGATATTATTGCTCGTTTTCAAGGAGGTCCAAATGCCGGACACACTCTAGAATTTGACGGAATAAAACACGTATTAAGAACCATTCCTTCTGGAATCTTTCATCAAAATTCAATTAATATTATTGGAAACGGAGTTGTTATCGATCCTGTAGTTTTTAAAGGAGAAATAGATGGTCTTGCCAAATTTAATTTAGATATTAAAAACAAATTAATTATATCTAGAAAAGCTCATTTGATCTTACCAACGCATCGTTTATTAGATGCAGCATCAGAAATCGCTAAAGGAAAAGCCAAAATTGGTTCTACGCTAAAAGGAATTGGACCAACTTATATGGACAAAACGGGTAGAAACGGTTTGCGTGTTGGCGATATTGAACTAGAAGATTTTAAAGACCGTTATAGAGCCCTTGCCGATAAACACGAAGCGATGATAGCCTTTTATAATGTAGACATTCAATACAATTTAATTGAATTAGAAAAAGAGTTTTTTGAAGCTATTGAAGACTTAAAAAAGTTGACCTTTATTGATAGTGAAGAATATTTAGCTAAGGCACAAAAAGCAGGAAAGTCTATTTTATGCGAGGGTGCCCAAGGCTCTTTACTAGATGTTGATTTCGGAACCTATCCTTTTGTAACTTCTTCAAATACAACAGCTGCCGGAGCTTGTACTGGTTTAGGAATTGCACCAAACAAAATTAAAGAAGTTTATGGTATTTTTAAAGCTTATACTACTCGTGTAGGAAGCGGACCATTTCCTACTGAAGATTTTGAAGAGGCTGGAGATAGTATGGCAAGTGTTGGTAACGAATTCGGTTCGGTTACTGGAAGAAAAAGACGTTGTGGCTGGCTAGATTTAGTGGCTTTAAAATATGCGGTTCAAATAAATGGTGTTACCCAATTAATGATGATGAAAGGGGATGTTTTGTCAGGATTTGAAACCTTAAAAGTATGTACTGCATACAATTACAAAGGTGAAATCATCTCTCATTTGCCTTACAATATAGAACCGGAAAATGTTACACCAATTTATAAAGAATTCAAAGGATGGAAAGCCGATTTGACAGAAATGACAACTTATGACGAATTGCCAATTGAATTGAAACAATACATAGAATATATTGAATCCGCAGTTGAAGTTCCAATAAAAATAGTTTCTGTGGGTCCAGATAGAAAGCAAACTATAACCAAATAAATAGAGAACGCTTTGAGAAATCAAAGCGTTTTTTTTAACCTCAATAAAATGAAAAGTACCAAACTATTTACTAAATTTTTCGAGAGTGAAAAAGCAGGTGGCTTAATTTTAGTTGCTGTAACTATTATTTCTATTTTGTTAGCTAATTCTGTTTGGCAAAAGGAATATATCGAGTTTTGGCATCAATCAGTTGGTTCGCATAGTATTGTTGATTGGATTAATGATGGGTTAATGGCAATCTTTTTTTTACTCATAGGGTTAGAATTAGAACGTGAAATATATATAGGCGAACTTTCAAGTATAAAAAACGCTACTTTACCTGCAATAGCCGCACTCGGCGGAATGCTAGTTCCTGCTGGAATTTATATGTTATTTAATTTTGGTACAGCTACTCAGTCAGGATCAGGAATTCCAATGGCAACCGATATTGCTTTTGCTATTGGTATATTATCACTTTTAGGAAAGCGTGTTCCCACTTCGTTAAAAATATTCTTGACCGCTTTAGCGGTAATAGATGATTTGGGAGCTATTTTCGTTATTGCCATTTTTTATACTAAAACCATTGCATTTACTAATTTAGGTATTGCTTTGGGAATTTGGGTTATTTTACTTGTTCTTAACCGCATTAAAGTACGAAATCTAATTCCATATATTTTAGGTGGAATAGTAATGTGGTACTTTATGCTAAATTCTGGAATACATGCTACAATTACTGGTGTTCTGGTTGCTTTCGCAATTCCTTTTGGAAATGGGTCAAAAAAATCGACTTCTTATCTGATACAAGATTTTTTACATATTCCAGTGGCTTTTTTCATTTTGCCTTTATTTGCATTGGCTAACACTTGTATTCCTATAGCAACAAACTGGCAAAACGGGTTAACACAAGTAAATAGTTTAGGAATTATAACCGGATTAGTAATAGGTAAACCTTTAGGGATATGGCTTTTCTCCTTTATTGGCGTAGGATTAGGTCTTTGTACCTTACCTAATGACCTAAAATGGAAAAATATTATTGGTGCTGGATTTTTAGGAGGCATTGGTTTTACAATGTCTATTTTTATCACACTATTAGCTTTTGATAGTACCGAAGTTATTGACAATTCTAAAATTGCAATTTTAGTAGCTTCTTTAATTGCAGGACTTATTGGTTTTATGATATTGAAATTGAGCTTTAATATAAATATTAAAAAAAATCTTTAAAATTTTGCTTATACCAAAGAAGGCATATCATAATAAAGATTGGTTTTTGTAAAATTATAAAATCAATTTAAATTTAAAAATTGTTATCTTCATTTCATTTATTTTTCAAATAATCCAATACATTTTTTTCAATTCGTTCATTGATATTAGAAATATCTGCTTTGACAAATTTTTCTCCTAGAATATTTTCATACAATTCAATATATCTATCTGAAACCGTTTCTATATAATCACCAGTCATATTCGGTATATGTTGTCCTTCTTTTCCTTGAAAACCGTTTTCAATTAACCAGCGTCTAACGAATTCTTTAGACAATTGTTTTTGCTCTTCTCCTTTATCTTGCTTTTCTTGATAGCCCTCAGCATAAAAATAACGTGATGAATCTGGTGTGTGAATTTCGTCAATTAATACTATTTTACCTTCTTTAGTTTTTCCAAACTCGTATTTTGTATCCACTAAAATCAATCCTCGACTAGCCGCAATTTCAGTTCCTCTTTGAAACAAAACTCTTGTATATTGTTCTAATACCAAATAATCTTCATCGGCAACAATTCCTTTAGATAAAATAGCCTCTCGTGAAATATCGGCATCGTGTTCGCCATTATCCGCTTTTGTAGTTGGAGTAATAATTGGCTCTGGAAATTTGTCGTTTTCTTTTAATCCTTCAGGCATAATTACTCCACAAATCTGTCTTTTCCCGAGTGCATATTCTCGAGCCGCATGACCAGAAAGATAGCCGCGAATTACCATTTCAACTTTAAATGGTTGACATAAATAGCCAACAGCCACATTTGGATCAGGAGTAGCTATTAGCCAATTTGGAACAACATCTTTAGTAAGTTCCATGAATTTTGTGGCAATTTGATTCAATATTTGTCCTTTGTAAGGAATTCCTTTTGGCAAAACAACATCAAATGCAGAGAGTCTATCAGTTGCAATCATAACTAATAAATCATCATTGATTGTATAAACTTCTCTTACTTTGCCTCGATAAACAGCTTTTTGACCTGGAAAATTAAAATTTGTAGTAGTAATTGTGTTACTCATTATTGTAGTTGTGTGTTGTAGTTTAAGTCCGCAAATATAATTAAAAATCCACGAGTTTTTTTAGACAAAAAAAATGAAACTATGAAGACATCAAATTTTAGAAGTCATTCATTTTATTATTAGTAATCTATTTTAAACCAAAAAATGAATTCAATAAAAACTGGATGAATTATTACTATTTTAAAATATATTTGTTGTTTTGCATTACCGCCATTCACAAACAAATGAAAAAAATCCTTATAACTATCTTTTTTTTAATATTTCTTGTTTTAGTTGTCTTCAACTACAGAATCCCTTTTTTAAAACAGAAAGGAGGACCTTGGTCAATAGGTTTTGCCAATTCCAATTCTATTCCTGAGGATATTTTTGTCCAAAAAAATACAAAATATCCATTAGAGCAACTTAAAAGTATTAATGATAGTACTCATTTTTTAGCTGACCCTTTTTTCCTTAAAGTGAAGGACACATTCTATCTTTTTTTTGAACATAAAAAAATAGAACCTAACGCCGAAATTGGTTTATTAACTTCAACAGATGGAAGAAATTATATGTACAGAGGTACCGTTTTGAAAGAAAAGTTTCATTTATCATATCCACAAGTTTTTAAATACAAAGAGAGTTATTATATGATTCCTGAAAGTCAGGGTTCTAATCATGTTTTATTGTATAAAGCCAGTTGCTTCCCTTTTGGATGGAAAGTTTGCGATACTTTACTAAAAAACATTAAGTTAAAAGACCCAACTATATATTTATCAGATACTTTAAATATTTTATTAGCAACAGATAACAAGTTAACAATGTATATGTATCAATCAGATTCTCTTTTTGGAAAATGGAAATTACATAAGAAACCAAAAGTCATTATGGGAAGTGAATCAAGATGTGGAGGAAGAATATTTGTAGATAAAAACGGATTAATAGTACCGATTCAAAATGCCACCAATGGTTATGGATTTGGAGTGTCTTTATATAATTTGACATTTAAAAACGGTGATTACACTATAAAAAGAGTAAAACCTTTCTTTCTGAAAAGGCATGAATACATAAAAGAATATAATGCTGGAATGCATCACTTTGATATTCAAAAAATAAACAAATGCTATTATTATGTCTATGACGGAAATAGATTAGGAGATAAAAAAAACCTTTGGAATATTAAAGGTTCTTTAAAAATGAATTATTATGATGCAAAAAATTGGTTTTATCAAAATTTAAATTAATGCAAATAAACTAAATTACTTATAGGAGTTCCGTCTAAATCAATGATAATAACTTTAAATCTACTTTTTGAATTCATTTAACAATTCATTTTTCATTGATTTAGAGTACTCACTAATCATGATTTTCAATCTGTTTGTAGGCATCAATTACTTTTTTAACCAACCGGTGGCGCACTATATCTTTGTCGTCGAGATAGACAACACCTATACCTTCAACATCTTTTAAAACCAAAATCGCTTCTTTAAGTCCCGAGATGGTTCTTCTAGGCAAATCGACTTGACCAGGGTCGCCTGTAATCATAAACTTAGCGCTTTTTCCCATACGAGTCAAAAACATTTTCATTTGCGAGTGGGTTGTGTTTTGAGCTTCATCTAAGATCACAAAAGCATGATCCAAAGTTCGACCTCGCATAAAGGCTAAAGGTGCAATTTGAATAATTCCCTTTAAAATATAATCCTCTAATTTCTCATTAGGTAACATATCTCGCAAGGCATCATATAAAGGCTGCATGTAGGGATCCAGTTTTTCTTTCATATCACCAGGAAGAAAACCAAGATTTTCTCCAGCTTCAACAGCCGGACGAGTTAAGATGATTCTTTTAACTTGTTTCTCTTTTAGGGCTTTTACTGCCATAGCCACTCCAGTATAGGTTTTTCCTGTTCCTGCTGGGCCTACTGCAAAAAGCATATCGTTTTTGTTCATCATGTCTACCAACAATTGTTGGTTAGGCGTCATGGCTTTAATGATTTTTCCGCCAACACCGTGAACTAAAATTTTATCATGATCAAAAGCTTTACGATCTTCTTGTAAATCACTTTGTATAACACGTTCAATTACGTTATCATCTATATTATTATATCGTGTAAAATGAAGCATCAGTCTGTTAAAACGGTTTTCGAATTCATCTAAGACTTCTTTTTCTCCAAAAGCCTTTATAGTTGTACCACGAGCAACAATCTTTAACTTTGGATAGTATTTTTTAATGGTTTCAAGATGAGTGTCTTGAGCACCCCAAAAATCATTTGGGGCGATGTCTATGAGCTCGATGGTTCTTTCGTTCAAATGGAATAGTATTTAATTAAAAAATAATCACTGATAATTATTAGCTTTGCATTTCTCAAATTTAGTAAAATTTAAGTTTACGTTGCACCAATAGTTATAAACAAAATGATGTCAATAATTACCCTTACGACCGATTATGGATTAAAGGACCACTTTGTTGGTGCATTGAAAGGGAAAATTTTATCAGAATTTCCGGAGGCAACAATTATAGATATTTCAAACAACATAGACCCATTTAACGCAGCAGAAGCCAGTTACATTATTGGTGCAGCATATAAAAGCTTTCCTAAGGGAACCGTTCATCTCATTGGCGTTGACGCTGAGTTAAACAAAGAAAATCAGCATATAGCTATCGAATGGAACGATCATTTTTTTATTTGTGCCGATAACGGAATTCTTGGCATGCTCACTCAAAATAGTATTCCTAAAAAAATGGTTGCTATTAATATTCACGATAGATTGCCTGTTGATGCAACTGATTTGGACGTATTTGTTACAGTTGCGGCTCATATTGCTCGGGGTGGTTTATTAAACGTAATTGGAAAAGAAATCACAGCCATAAAACAAGCTACCGAATTGCAGGCTATTGTTGCCGATGACCGAAACTCTATAAAAGGTTATGTAATATATATTGACCATTTTGGAAATGTAGTAACCAATATTTCTAAAAAATTATTCTTAGAAATTGCGAAAGGGAGACCTTATGAAATTCCGATGATACAAAGACGGAATCAAAAAGTATCAAGTCCTATAAAAAATATTTGGGCCAAATATTCGGATATTGCAAATACTAGAAACTATGAGGTTAAGAATTATGAAGGTGATAAATTAGCCATTTTTAACGAAGCAGGTTTTCTTGAGATTGCCATTTTTAGAAGTAATCCTATGACTGTTGGAAGTGCTTCTAGCCTACTAGGATTGGGCTATAGAGATACTATTGTTATTAATTTTTTGTAAAATCAAAAATCTGAAATCAAAATGTTCATACGAATAGTAAAAATGTCCTTTCATGAAGAAAATATTCCAGCTTTTTTGGAAAACTTCGATATTATGAAAAGTAAGATACGAAATGCCCCAGGAAACCGTTTTCTTGAACTGTATCAGGACAAAAATGACAAATGCATTTTCTTTACTTATAGCTATTGGGAAACCGAAGATGATTTAGAAAATTATAGAAAATCAGAACTTTTTTATGACGTTTGGACTTTTACAAAGAAATTATTTAATGCTAAGCCTGAAGCTTGGAGTGTAGATAAATTAGTAAGTTTGAAATAAATTTAGAACTCAAATACACCAATAAATAAATTAAACGAATTAAAATATAATGAACGCCATCATATTTCGAGAATTAAAATCTTTTTTTGGCTCACCGATAGGCTACTTGGTGATTGCTATTTTCCTATTGCTCAACGGATTGTTTCTTTGGGTTTTTGAGGGAGATTATAACATATTAAACAGCGGTTTTGCTGATTTGAGTCCGTTTTTTACCCTTGCCCCATGGATTCTGATTTTCTTGATTCCTGCCGTGACGATGCGTAGTTTTTCGGATGAAAAAAAACAAGGAACATTAGAATTATTGTTAACTAAACCCTTAAGCATTTGGGAAATTGTAAACGGAAAATTTCTTGGAGCATTATTACTAATTATTATCGCAATCATTCCAACATTTTTATACGTTTACGTTATTTCTAGTTTAGGAATGCCAGAAGGCAACATCGATTTAGGAAGTACAATGGGTTCTTATTTTGGGTTACTTTTTTTAATTAGTGCTTACTCCGCAATTGGAATTTTTACCTCTACACTTTCTGAAAATCAAATCGTTGCATTCATATTATCTGTTTTTTTATGTTTTATTTTTTACTTTGCTTTTGATAGTTTAGCGGTTTATTTACCAAGTATGGAAAATTTTATTGCAGCTTTAGGCATGAACAATCATTTCAAAAGTATGAGCCGCGGTGTTATTGATACTAGAGATATTTTGTATTTTGTTAGTTTAACGATTTTGTTTCTTTTGTTTACTGTTTTTAAATTAAAATCTTTGAAATCGTAATGACAGCAATTAATAAAAATAATCTAAAAAATCTATTGTTTACTTTATGTATTTTACTAATTGTAAACATTATAGGCAGTCAGTTTTTTCATCGTTTCGACTTAACACAGGACAAAAGATATACGCTTTCTCAAACTTCTTTAAACATTCTTAAAGAAGTAAAAGAACCTCTAATCATTGATGTTTTTTTAAAAGGGCAATTTCCTAGCGAATTCAAGAAATTACAAACCGAAACCCAACAAATACTCGAGGAATACAAAGCCTATAATAAAAATATCACTTTTCAGTTCATAAACCCAATAGAGAACGATGAGGAAAGAGATACTATTATGCAATCGTTTATAGAAAGAGGCTTAACCCCTATAAATGTTACTATTGAGGATAAAGGAAAACAAACTCAGGAAGTCATTTTTCCGTGGGCAATTGCGACTTATAATGGTAGAAGTGTAAAAGTACCTTTATTAAAAAATATAATGGGAGCATCAACAGCTGAAAAAGTAGTAAGCTCGGTCCAGCATTTAGAATATGCTTTTGCTAATGCTTTTAATACTATTTCTAAAAATAAGGGAAAGAAAGTAGCTATTATTAAAGGAAATGGGGAGCTTCGAGATATTTTTATGGCCGATTTTATTAAGCAAGTTCGCGAAAATTATTACATAGGAACATTTACACTAGATTCAGTTACCAAAAAACCAAACGAAAGTCTAGCCTACTTAAAAAAATATGATTTAGTAATTATTGCAAAACCTACCGAGAAATTTTCGGACGAAGAAAAACAAGTTTTAGACCAATTCATTATCAATGGAGGAAAAACAATGTGGTTAGTCGATCAAGTAAATATGGAAATGGATAGTTTATATAACGATTCTGGAGCATCACTCGCCTATCCTCTTGATTTGAATTTAAATGATCTATTTTTTAAATATGGAATTCGTATAACTCCCACAATAGTAAAAGATATTATGGCTACTCCAATTGCCTTAGCCACTGGTGAAAAAGGAAGTGCAACACAATACACACAATACCCCTGGTTTTATTCACCTTTGATTTATCCGTATGCAAAAAATCCAATTGTTAGTAATCTAGATGCATTGAAATTCGAATTTGTAAATGGTATTGACATTCTGAAAAATGATATTAAAAAAACGGTTTTATTACAATCGTCTCCCTACTCAAAACTGATTGGTACTCCTGTAGAAGTCAATTTAAATATGGTAACCGAACGACCTGAACAATCTGAATTTAAAAATACTGGCAATATACCTGTTGCAGTCTTGATGGAAGGAAAATTTCATTCAGTATATGAAAATAGAGTATTACCTTTTCCAGATAATACATTTGAGTCGCAAGGAAAAATTAATAAAATGATAGTCGTTTCTGATGGAGATATTGTAAAAAATCAATTGGATAAAAACTTTCAACCTCTAGAATTAGGTTATGATAAATGGACCAATAAATTATACGGAAACAAAGAATTTATGATGAATTGCGTGAATTATTTGTTGGATGATAACGGACTTATTAACATTAGAAGTAAAGAAGTAAGCTTACCTTTGCTCGATAAAGAAAAAGTATACAGCAGTTACACCAAGTCGCAACTCATAACTGTCGGACTTCCAATAATTATATTGGTGTTTTTTGGTTTGACATTTACTTATATTCGCAAAAGAAAATACAGCAAGTAATGTTAATAAATTTCTTTTTGATTTATGGGAGTTTAAGATATATTTGTAAAACGTAGGCTAATTTTAAATTTTAAGTAAGTTTACACTAAAATTAAAAAAAATAAAATGAAATTTATAGTATCAAGTTCGTACTTATTAAAACAACTACAAGTATTAGGAAGTGTTATTAATAGCAGCAATACCCTACCTATTTTAGATAATTTTTTGTTTGAATTAGACAATAACACATTAACCGTTTCTGCTTCTGATTTAGAGACAACCATGTCTGCCACTTTAGATATAGATTCTTCGAGTAAAGGTAGTGTAGCAGTTCCTGCTAAGTTAGTTTTAGAAATATTAAAAACATTTCCTGAACAACCATTAACTTTTACTGTTGAGGAGAACAGCACTATTGAAATAAGTTCAAATTCTGGGAAATATGCTTTGGCGTATGCTCCAGGTGAAGAATTTCCGAAATCAGTAAATCTAGAAGATCCTTCTACAACACTTGTTCCTGCAGATGTATTAGCTACAGCTGTAAGCAAAACCATTTTTGCTGCTGGAAATGACGATTTACGCCCAGTAATGTCCGGAGTATTTTTTCAATTTTCACCAGAAGGTTTGACTTTTGTTGCAACTGATGCCCATAAATTGGTAAAATATGCTCGAACTGATGTAAAAGCATCGCAAGTAGCCGATTTTATTATGCCTAAAAAACCATTAAATATTTTAAAAAGTATTCTTGGAACTTCAAATGCAGAAATAAAAATAGAATATAACGATTCGAATGCTACTTTCTCTTTTGACAATTACATATTAATGTGTCGTTTAATAGATGGTAAATATCCTAA
This sequence comes from Flavobacterium myungsuense, assembly GCF_042677265.1. Classification (NCBI taxonomy): domain Bacteria; kingdom Pseudomonadati; phylum Bacteroidota; class Flavobacteriia; order Flavobacteriales; family Flavobacteriaceae; genus Flavobacterium; species Flavobacterium myungsuense. Next base: position 112,196 of record NZ_JBHTIZ010000025.1, read on the forward strand.
TTACGAAGCGGTAATTCCTAAAGAAAATCCAAATAAATTAATGATAGATAGAACTCAGTTTTTAAGTTCTGTTCGTCGAGTTGCAATTTTTTCTAATAAAACCACACACCAAATTCGATTAAAAATTGCAGGAGCTGAGTTAAACATTTCTGCTGAAGATATTGATTACTCTAATAAAGCTGAAGAGCGATTGACTTGTGATTACCAAGGAGATGATATGCAAATTGGTTTTAACTCTCGTTTCTTAACAGAAATGTTAACCAACTTACAATCAGACATGATAATGCTAGAAATGTCATTACCAAACCGTGCTGGTATTCTTACTCCAGTAGATGGATTAGAAGATGGCGAAACAGTAACTATGTTAGTGATGCCTGTAATGCTTAATAACTAAAATGCATTATAAACCATAAATCATAAAAAATGCCTAGAATAAAAATCAAGGCATTTTTTATATTTGAAAATACTTTACAATACTTCAAATATTACAATTAAATTGTATAAATTTTAAAAAGTAAATCTTTGTAACTTTACCGTTTTATATACAATTTATGATTCCACAAGATACTATTGTTGCCTTAGCCTCTCCCTCTGGTGCTGGAGCAATTGCCGTAATTAGAGTTTCGGGAGTTCAGGCTATAACTATTGGTTCTTTAATATTTCAGTCTATTTCTGGTAAAGACTTAAACAAACAAAAAACACATACTCTGCATCTAGGACATATAGTTGATGGAAACAAAGTTATCGACCAAGTTTTAGTTTCTATTTTTAAAGGTACGCAATCCTATACAGGTGAAAATACAATTGAAATTTCTTGTCACGGGTCAACTTACATCCAACAGCAAATTATTCAATTATTGCTTAGAAAAGGATGTAGAATGGCACAAGCTGGAGAATTTACCTTGCGCTCTTTCTTAAATGGGAAAATGGACTTGTCGCAAGCTGAAGCGGTAGCCGATTTAATTTCATCCGATAACGAAGCGTCCCACCAAATTGCTATGCAGCAAATGCGTGGCGGTTTTAGTAATGAAATTTCAAAATTGCGTGAGGAACTGCTCAATTTTGCTTCGCTTATTGAACTGGAATTAGATTTTGCCGAAGAAGATGTAGAATTTGCTGATCGCACACAATTTGAAGCATTATTGAACAGAATTGAATTTATTTTAAAACGACTAATCGATTCCTTTGCTTTAGGTAACGTGATTAAAAATGGAATTCCAGTTGCCATAGTAGGTGAACCTAATGTAGGCAAATCAACCTTACTCAACGCTTTATTAAATGAAGAAAGAGCCATTGTATCTGAAATTGCTGGTACTACACGAGATACTATTGAAGACGAATTGGTTATTGAAGGAATTGGGTTCCGATTTATTGACACCGCAGGAATTCGAGAAACCACAGATATTATAGAAAGTATTGGAATCAAGAAAACTTTTGAAAAAATTGAACAAGCTCAAGTAGTTTTGTTTTTAATAGATAGCTTACAATTGATTATTGACAATAAGAATACTGTTAAAATTGAAATTGAAAAGATAAAAAATCAATTTCCACAAAAGCCTTTAATTGTTGTTATAAATAAGATTGATAAATTAAATTTAGAACAACGAATCCTATTCGATACCCAATTATCAATAATCAATTATCCTATATTAATTGAAATTTCAGCAAAAGAAAAAAAAGGAATAGATGACCTTAAAAATCAATTGCTATCTTTTGTAAATACAGGAGCGCTTCGCAATAATGAAACTATTGTAACCAACACACGCCATTATGATTCACTTTTGAGGGCATTGGACGAAATACAAAAAGTAAAATTTGGACTCCAATCAAATTTGTCTTCTGATTTAATGGCAATAGATATCAAACAAGCCTTGTACTATTTTGGCGAAATTACGGGAGAAGTTACTAATGACGAACTATTAGGAAATATTTTTGCAAATTTCTGTATCGGAAAGTAATTACCTTTTATTCAGGATACACTACTTCACCATCCCACTGCATAAAACCACCTAATAAATTGTAGGTGTTTTCGAAACCCAATTCATTCATAATGTCACAGGCTTTAGCGCTTCTTACTCCTGATCTGCAGTAAACATAATAATTTTTTGATTTATCTAAAGTTTCTATTTCATTTATAAAAAACTGACCTTTATTAATATCTATCATAAAAGCATTAGTAATGATTCCATCACTGCATTCGTCTTCAGTTCTTACGTCTAATACAACTGCATTTTCATCATTTTCTAATTGCTCAGTCCAATCTTGTTGTGTCAAATTCATAATTTTTATTTTTAATCAAAAATAGTATTTTTTTTACTTACTGAATTTTGTGAAATTTATTTATTATCATTTTTAACAAAAAAATAACTTAACATTTGTATATACAAATATAATAACTACTACATTTGTATATACAAATTTAATACTTTCATAATGAAAATTGAAGATGTCATAAAAACAAATATCGAAATGGAGATTTCAAAAAAAGCAGTGTTAAATATTATTTATACTCAAAATGTAATTAATGAACACTTCAATGAAATTTTGAAACCTTATGATTTGTCTGGAGAACAATATAATGTTTTGCGTATTTTAAGAGGTCAAAAAGGGTGTCCTGCAAATATGTGTTTGATTCAAGAGAGAATGCTTGCCAAAACCAGTAACACTACTCGACTTGTAGATAAATTGCTTTTGAAAGAATTAGTTACAAGAGAAGTATGTCCAGAAAATAGAAGAAAAATTGAAGTTCTGATAACCCAAAAAGGGTTAAATGTTTTATCTGAATTAGATCCTAAAATAACTGAAAATGAAAATAAATTCTCTAATAACTTATCAAATACAGAACTTGAACAACTGAACGAATTGCTAGAAAAATTTAGAACCAAAAATTAATTTTAAAATAAAAATACACTATGAATACATTTCTCGAAAATCAAAATTGGCGTTATGCAACAAAAAAATTTGATTCAACAAAAAAGATTTCAACTGAAGATTTTAATACATTAAAAGAAGCAATCAGGCTTTCCTCCTCTTCCTATGGAATGCAACCCTATAAAATTATTATGGTAGAAAATCCCGAAGTAAGAGCTCAATTACAACCAGCTGCTTGGGGTCAGAGTCAAATTGTAGATGCTTCCCATCTCCTAGTTTTTGCCAACATTACCAATTTTGGAAACGACGATATTGATTCCGTTTTAAATGTTTTTACATCTGAAAGAGGACTTCCAGAAAATGCATTAGATGGTTATGGTGGATTTATTAAATCAAAAATCGCTACTCTCTCAGAAGAAGTTAAAAATGTTTGGACTGCAAAACAAACTTACTTAGCATTAGGAAATTTATTGAATGCCGCAGCAGAATTAAAAATTGATGTTACGCCTATGGAGGGCTTTGATCCTACAGCAGTAAATGAAATATTAGGACTAGAAAAACTTGGTCTTAATGCTTCATTACTTGCAACTATTGGATATCGTCACGAAGAAGATGAAACACAACATTACAAAAAAGTACGAAAATCGACCGAAGAATTATTTATCACTCTTTAATTAATACAAACACTTTAAAATTTAAAACAATGAAAAATTTAAAAACAATTGCAATCGCTTTATTAGTAACTATTTCAAGTGTAACAGTAAACGCACAATCAAAAAATGTAGATGTAGCTAAGAGCACCATTAACTGGGTTGGAAAAAAAGTAACCGGAAAGCATGAAGGAACCATTAATCTGAAAGAAGGTTTATTAGTATTCAAAAAAAATAAACTTACCGGTGGTAATTTTATTGTTGATATGACTTCGCTTAGTACTACCGATTTAAAACCAGGAGAAGGAAAAGAAAAATTAGAAGGTCATTTAAAATCAGATGATTTTTTTGGAACTGACAAATTTGCAACTTCAAAATTAGTTTTTAAAACAATTAAAGCTAATGGTAAAAACTCTTACACAGTAACTGGAGATTTAACTATTAAAAGCATTACAAATCCTATTACATTTATCATAACAGTAAAAGGAAATAGTGCAACAACTAACCTAAAAATTGATCGTACAAAATATGACGTTAAGTACGGTTCAGGAAGTTTCTTTGATAATTTAGGAGATAAAGCGATTTCAGATAATTTTGATTTGAATGTAGCTTTGCAATTTTAAAAAAAATTATAAATACTTCGAAACCGTCTCATGCAAAAATATGAGACGGTTTTTTTATAGCAATAAAGTATATATTTGAAAGTTGTAAATTTAAAATTTAAATAACGAATGAAACAGCTCTATATAATGTTAACTATATTTGTAATTACTTTACTTTGGTCAGTTACAAATCCTAAAGAAAATTTTACTTGTTTATTAGAAATTATTCCAGCAATAATTGGACTGCTTATATTAATAGGCACTTTCAAGAAATTTAGATTCACAAACTTTACCTATTTTTTTATTCTAATTCATTGTATAATACTTTTTGTAGGTGGACATTATACCTATGCCGAAGTCCCGTTATTTGAGTATGTCAAAGAAACGTTTCATCAAAGTAGAAACAATTATGATAAAGTAGGACACTTTGCACAAGGATTAATACCCGCATTAATTATTAGAGAATTGTTTATTCGCAAAATGGTAATTAGAAACAAGTCCTTTTTCAACTTTATCATTGTTTGTATTTGTTTGGCTATTAGTGCCGCATATGAATGGATTGAGTGGGTAGTTTCTTTAGTAACAGGTGATAGCGGTGATTCTTTTTTAGGAACTCAAGGATATGTTTGGGATACACAATCGGATATGTTGTTTGCTACGATAGGAGCTATTATTGGATTAGTTTTATTTTCTAAAATCCAAGATCGACAACTTGAAAATATTAAATAGAAATAATTTTAAAAACAAAAAAAGCATCATTAAATCGCTTATGATGCCTTTTATAAATATTGATTTTATTATAAAATTGTATGATTGTCGGTTAGTAATCATAAACCTAAAATATTAACAATTATTTGACATAAAATCATATTAGGTACCTATGGTAATATTGTTATGATACAAATATGAATAGTATTAATTACAATTTTATCCATTAAGCATTTAAACTGAATCAAAATTTCGTTGGTAACCATCCAATTTAGTAGCCTTAATTAGATTGAATATTTTTATTAAAATTAACCTCCAAAATTGACTAGTTAAACCTTTTTTAAAATATAGAACATCTTCCAAAAAACATATTAAGAGCTCTATTTAAAATACGACTATTTCAGAGGCTAGGATAAATAAAATTGTCGGATTTTGATATATGAAAATATATTTAAGACAGGATTGTTTTAAATCAATTAAATTAAAAAGCCACGTTCCATCTTGGTAATCTTGCATTTTCGTCTAAGAAATTTTGCAAAATCAACCCTTCAACATATGTAGGAATCGCATTGGTTTTGGCATTAAAGGTTTCATACCAATATACTTCTAAACTCGCAATATTTTCAGATTTCATTTGGGTGGGCCAAGTGTATTTTCTCCCTGTTTTTGCAAATTGATGTCCATTCACTATCTTGTCAAAAAGGCCACCGTTTTTACTTTTTAGCGTCCCATCATTTTGTATAGTTCCAGTAGAACCAACCATAATCAATTCTTTTTCTTCTCCATCAACTGCATATACTAGAAAGACACCACTTCCGTTTTCTGAGGCGTTACAAACTTCTTCAAGACTATCGTTTGTTGTATAATTGAAACTATTGTTGGTTTTAAATTTTTTTAATTCTTTGTACATAATGTTAAGGTGTCGATTTGATAATATGTTTAAATCTGTATAATTCGAGTTGAATTCTTTTTTATTCAAAAATAAAAACTCCACGTTTTGTGGAGCTTTTAAGTTCATTATTTATGTTGAGATTACTTTATGTTTACAAGGACTATCCCATTATTTCTTTTACTTTTTTTCCTATTTCAGCAGGAGAATCCACCACGTGGATACCACACTCTTTCATAATTCGCTTCTTGGCTTCGGCAGTATCATCAGCTCCACCAACAATTGCTCCTGCGTGACCCATTGTTCTTCCTTTTGGAGCAGTCTCGCCAGCAATGAAGCCTATAACTGGTTTACGGTTTCCGTCCGCTTTAATCCATTTTGCAGCATCAGCCTCTAGTTGACCCCCAATTTCACCAATCATAACAATACATTTGGTTTCAGGATCATTCATTAATAATTCAACTGCTTCTTTTGTAGTCGTTCCAATAATTGGGTCTCCTCCTATTCCAATAGCCGTTGTGATTCCCATTCCTTGTTTTACCACTTGGTCAGCAGCTTCATATGTTAATGTTCCTGATTTAGACACAATACCAACAGTTCCTTTTTTGAAAACAAAACCAGGCATAATTCCTACTTTTGCTTCTCCTGGTGTAATTACTCCTGGACAGTTAGGACCAATTAATCTACAGTCTTTTCCTTTAATATATTGGTACGCTTTAATCATATCAGCGACTGGAATACCTTCCGTTATAGTAATGATTACTTTAATTCCAGCATCAGCAGCTTCCATAATGGCATCAGCAGCAAATGCAGGCGGAACAAAAATAATGGTAGTATCTGCACCAGCTTGCTCAACAGCATCTTTTACTGTATTAAAAACTGGTCGTTCTAAATGAATTGTGCCTCCTTTACCGGGAGTCACTCCACCAACAACGTTAGTTCCGTATTCAATCATTTGAGAAGCGTGAAAAGTACCTTCACTTCCTGTAAAACCTTGAACTATTATTTTTGAATCTTTATTAACTAAAACGCTCATGTTTATGTTTATTAAATTGTATTTTTAAATTTGTGTTGCAAAAATAAGGGTTTAAAAACAATAAATAAAGTAATTTAGATAAAATTAATCTTGTTTTTAAATCATTGATAAATTTTTATGTCTTTTGTTCTATACGGGTATTTATAGCTGTAAAAAGTAGTGTTTATTTGAGGATTTTTTTGTTTCCATTTTTTTATTATTCCAATAAACAATCTATTTTCCGGATATAATACGACATTCATCTCTTTTAATGCCCAATCGTTTCCTTTTAAAACGGCACAGGATTTACAAAACCGACTTTTTTTAGACAAAAATTTTTGGTATTCTGGAATGTTAGAGTTTTTTGGGAAACATATTTCTAAACGTTTTGAATTCCCAGAGTATAAATTAAAGGATAAATAATCGTCCCAATACCCGAAAAAATTAAAAATTGGTGCTACTCCGATTAGAAAAAAAATAACTTTATTGTATCCTTTTAATAAATTCAAAAAAACAATTTGGTTATCATTATTTTTAATAAAAATGACATATAAGAATAAAATCATTGCAATATTCCATGGCCAAACTATTGAATTATAGTTTAATCCAGTGGGTGAAATGAGTAATAAAATAAATATATGCATAACTATAAGCGTTATTGCTGCTTGCTTTTGTGATTTATAAAAAAGCAAACCTATACCTGATAAAACTTCAATTATACCCAATGACAAGCCTGAATAATGTATCCATAAACTTTGAATTTGTGTTGTTGAAAATCCAAAAAAACTTTTTAAAATCATACTTTCCCAAACTTCGAAAAGAAAGCCACCACTAATTTTATGAAGTCCGCTATTAATATAAATTATAGCCAATAGAAATATAAAATAATTGAAAAATTGTTTCTGGTTATTTCTATATAACAATAAGAATAAAATTATAAGATAATATTGATATTCCCAGGGTTGCCAACGGTTTTGATCTAACATACAGGAAAACAATTCTATTATTAATGTTGATATTAATAGGTATTTGTTTTTGAAAAAAAATGCAATCAAAAAAATTCCAATTAAAGAAAGTGAGTATAGAAATAGATGTATTGTATTTGGAATATAATCTAAAAAATCAAAAATTGGAAGCAAAGGAAATGTTCTATCTGAAATCCAAAGTTTGTATGAAAATATTTTTGCAAAAAGCCAAAAGAAACATGTTATTTTTATGGTTATTTCAAATTTGTTTTTGACTAACATGTGTTTTTAAAAATATTTTAGTCTTTATGACAACTGGCTCATTTGATAGCCACGGAAAAGTTTGTCGTCTTTGATTTCCCAAATCACTATGAAATGTGCCAAAAGCATTTCTTCTCTAGGGTTTTCAATTGTTTTTATGTAATGCGAATAACGCACAGAAACTAAATTTCCTTCTTCTAAAATATGGCTGATTCTAACTTTTGAACGAATGTAGGCTTTACTTAATTCAGTGGCTATGTCTAATAAACCCTTGCGATCCATTTTTATAAAACCTTTAGTACTATTCCACTCCAAGATAACTTCGGGATGCAAATAAATATCTAAAATAGTTGCATTAATCAAAGCATCCGATTTGTAAAAGTCCTGTACAATTTGTTTAGCAGACATAATTATTTTAGTTTATTTAAAATCTCCGGAATTTTTTTAATATTAGCCAATTGTTTGAGTTTTTCTCTCGATTCCTGAATTGGCGTTCCAAAATACGATTTTCCGCCTTCAACTGACTTTGTAACTCCCGTTTGCCCCATTATTACTGCTTTTGTGCCAATGGTAATTCCGCTAGTAGTACCAACTTGTCCCCAAAGCGTAACCTCATCTTCAATGATTACACAACCTGCAATTCCGGTTTGGGAAGCGATAAGGCATTTTTTTCCAATAACCGTATCGTGTCCTACATGCACCTGATTGTCTATTTTGGTTCCTTCACCAATAGTGGTATCGCCAGTAACTCCTTTATCAATTGTACAAAGCGCACCAATACCTACATTGCTTTCAATAACTACTCTTCCGCCAGAAACCAATTGGTCAAACCCATCGGGTCGTTTTTTATAATAAAACGCATCGGCACCCAAAATAGTTCCAGCATGAATAATAACATTATCACCTATTACAGTATAATCGTAGATGGAAACATTTGAATGAATCAAACAATTTTTACCAACAATAACATTATTTCCAATAAATGTATTTGGTTGAATTACAGTTCCTTCACCTATTATAGCAGAAGCAGAAATCGAAGTGTTAGAAAATTGAAAAGGCTTAAAATGTTTTGTTAATATATTGAAATCTCTAAAAGGGTCATCAGAAATTAATAATGCTTTGCCATCAGGACAATCTACTTTTTTGTTTATTAAAACTATAGTAGCGGCAGATTGTAATGCTTTATCATAATATTTTGGATGATCTACGAAAACAATATCTCCAGGCTCAACCACATGAATTTCGTTCATGCCATAAACGGAAAAGTTTTCGTCACCAACAAATTCGCAATGCAGCAAATTGGCTATTTCTTCTAATGAATGAACTTTTGGAAATTTCATATTACATTACTTAACGCGTTCCATATAATTCCCGTTGGATGTATCGATTTTTATTTTATCGCCTTCATTAATAAACAACGGAACGTTTATAGTAGCACCTGTTTCGACGGTTGCAGATTTTGTAGCATTTGTAGCTGTATTTCCTTTTACTCCTGGCTCTGCATAGGTAACTTCTAATACTACAGAAGCTGGCATATCTACCGAAAGAGGTAAATCAGTTTCAGTGTTAATACTTACCATTACATTTTCGCCTTCTTTTAACAATTCAGGTGAATCAAGAATACTTTTGTTTAAAGAGATTTGCTCGAAAGACTCTACATTCATAAAATGAAATAAATCACCTTCTGGATATAAAAATTGAAATTTATGATTCTCAACACGAACTTCTTCAATTTTGTGACCTGCAGAAAAGGTGTTGTCTAATACTTTTCCGTTAGAAAGACTTTTAAGTTTCGTTCTAACAAAAGCAGGACCTTTCCCTGGTTTAACATGAAGAAACTCAATAATTTTATAAATATCGTTGTTGTATTTTATGCACAATCCGTTTTTAATATCTGAAGTAGAAGCCATTATAATTTATGATTTTAGATTTATATTTTTAGATTTATGATTCTTGAAAAAAGAACCCATATTCTATTTTTTTTGATGTGTTTATTTTAATAATCATTGATTTTAATCAACGAATAACCGATTAAATATTTTTTTTAATAATTCCCTGAATAGCCTTTCATAACTCCTCTTGAAGAATTTCTAATGAAATCTAAAATTTCGTCACGTTCTGGTGTTGCTTCCATTTCAGCTTCGATTATTCCGATTGCTTGAGTAGTATTGTAATTTTTTTGATAAAGAATTCTATAAATATCTTGAATCTCACGTATTTTTTCAGAGGTAAATCCTCTTCTTCTTAATCCAACCGAATTAATCCCTACATAAGATAAAGGCTCTTTTGCAGCTTTGGTATATGGAGGAACATCTTTTCTAACTAAAGATCCTCCAGAAACCATAGCATGATCGCCAATTGATATAAATTGATGGATAGCTGCTAAACCGCCAATAACCGCATATTTACCAATGGTAACATGGCCTCCTAATAATACCCCATTTACAATAATAGAATTATCACCCACAACGCAATCATGCGCCACGTGAGCTGCGGCCATTATTAGACAATTGTTTCCAATTAGAGTTTGTCCAGAGGCAATTGTTCCTCTATTGATAGTTACACACTCTCTAATGGTACAATTGTCACCAATTATAGCTAGAGAATCTTCTCCCCCAAATTTTAAGTCTTGAGGCACGGCTGAAATTACTGCGCCTGGAAAAATATTGCAATTTTTTCCAATTCTTGCTCCTTCCATAATAGTCACATTAGAACCTATCCAAGTTCCATCTCCTATAATTACATTATTATGAATGGTAGTAAATGGTTCGATAACTACATTTTTGGCTATTTTTGATCCCGGATGAACGTATGCTAAAGGTTGATTCATGTTCTTTTCTTTATTGTTTTCTTGCGATTTGCGCCATTAATTCAGCTTGTGCAACTAATTTACCATTAGCGTAAGCATTGGCTTGCATGTGACAAATTCCTCTTCGTATAGGTGTAATCAAATCACATTTAAATATTAAAGTATCACCAGGTAATACCTTATTTTTAAACTTAACATTGTCAATTTTCATGAAAAAAGTTAAGTAATTTTCTGGGTCAGGAACGGTGCTTAAAACCAATATTCCTCCTGTTTGAGCCATTGCCTCTACAATTATAACTCCTGGCATTACTGGCGCTTCTGGAAAATGACCTACAAAGAAACTTTCATTCATAGTTACATTTTTCATTCCAACCACATGGCTTTCGGACATTTCTATAATTCTATCAATGAATAAAAATGGAGGACGATGTGGTAAGATACTCATAATTTTATGAATATCCATTAATGGTTCTTTATGTAAATCGTAATACGGAATTTGATTTCGTTGTTCTATTTTAATAATTTTAGACATTTTTTTTGCAAATTGGGTGTTTACAAAATGCCCAGGTTTGTTTGCAATTACTTTTCCTTGAATTCTCGAACCTATAAGAGCTAAATCTCCAACAACATCTAACAATTTATGTCTTGCCGCTTCATTTGGATAGTGCAAGGTCAAATTATCTAAAATGCCATTTGGCTTTACTGAAATATCTTCTTTTCCGAAAGCCACTTTAAGATGACTCATGGTTTTTTCCGAAATTTCTTTATCAACATATACTATTGCGTTGTTAAGGTCACCTCCTTTTATTAAACCTTCGTCTAAGAGTGCTTCTAATTCATGAAGAAAACTAAACGTTCTAGAATCTGCAATTTCAGTTTTAAAATCGGCAATGTTTTTAAGATTAGCATTTTGAGTACCTAGAACTTTAGTACCAAAATCGACCATTGCAGTAACTTGATATTCATCACTGGGCATTAAAATAATTTCGCTTCCAGTTGCTTCATCTGTAAATGAAATAATTTCCTTAACAACATATACGTTTCTTTTTGCGTCTTGCTCTTCGAGCCCAACTTTTTCGATAGCTTCAACAAAAAATTTAGCTGAACCATCCATAATAGGCAATTCAGATGCGTCTAATTCTATGATTACATTATCGACATCACAACCAACAAATGCGGCTAAAACGTGCTCGGGTGTTTGAATTTTAACTCCTAATTTTTCTAAATTTGTACCCCGCTGTGTGTTTACAACATAATTAGCATCCGCTTCAATAACTGGACATCCTTCTAAATCAACACGAACAAAAGTATATCCATTATTTATTGGGGCTGGTTTAAAAGTTACTTTTACTTCTTTTCCAGTGTGAAGTCCAACTCCTATAAGAGAAATTTCACTCTTGATGGTTTTTTGTTTAACCATAGCTTAATCTTTATTATTTATAGTTTTTTTTAATTCTTCAAATTCTGAAATAATTTTAGGCAAATTTTTAAAATGAACATAAGACTTGCTAAACTCAGTATAACCAAATGTAGGGCTGCCTTGCAGTATTTCGCCGTCTTTTACATTTCTGCCTACACCTGATTGTGCTTGTATGCGAACATTATTGCCAATGGTTAAATGTCCGGCAAAGCCCACTTGACCGCCAATCATACAATTTTTACCAATTTTTGTAGAACCTGCAATTCCGGTTTGTGCAGCAATTACAGTATTCTCACCTATTTCTACGTTATGAGCAACTTGAATCTGATTGTCTAACTTTACACCTTTTCTAATGATTGTAGAGCCCATTGTAGCCCTATCAATTGTTGTGCATGATCCAATATCTACATTATCTTCAATAATCACATTTCCTATTTGAGGAATTTTTGAATAAGTTCCGTCTGCATGAGGCGCAAACCCAAAACCATCTGAACCAATTATTGCGCCTGAATAAATAGCACAATTATTACCAATTATAGTTTCAGAAAATACTTTTGCTCCGGCAAAAAGTGTCACATTATCCCCTATAATTACATTGTCACCAACATAACAATTGGGATGAATTTTTACATTATCACCTAAAATAACGTTATTACCAATAAAACTAAAACTACCTAAATACAATTGTATACCGTATTTTACATTTTCGGAAATCACTGATGGTTGTTCTATTCCGCTTTTATTGTTTTTTACATGATTGTAATATTCTAATAATTTTGAGAATGCTTGATAAGCGTCTTCAACTTTAATTAGCGTTGTTCTTAATTCATTTTCTGGAACAAATGTATTGTTAACTATAGTTACAGAGGCTTCAGTAGAATAAATATAATTTAAATATTTTGGATTGGACAAAAATGTTAAAGATCCTTCTGTACCTTCTTCAATTTTAGACAACCTAAAGACTTCAACCATAGGGTTCCCTACAATCTCACCTTCTAAAATACCCGCTATTTGTTCTGCAGTAAATTTCATCTTAATGTGTAATGCTTTTTATATTTGAAATAAAACCTATTTAATCAAGATTTTATTGCAATGCAAAAAAGCAGATTGGCCTATTTAACATTGACAAAAATATAAAAAATAGATTTTAGTTACTACTTTTCGAGTAGTTGTTTTGGAAAACAAATATAATATTTGATTACTGATTTTGATAATGCTTTTAAATTCAACTGATCGGATGCTTCAACTACGTCTTCAATTGTCTTATCTTTCTTTAAAATACGAATAGGTTCAGCCTCTTTGCTGTAGGCTTGGTTCTTGATTTTTCCTTTGAAAATAAAATAATGAGCATCTTGTTGTGAAATAGCATTCTCTTTTGAAAATCGATCTAATAATTGCTGAATTTCTTCAATAGGAAACTTCTCACTACTCAATTTCACTTTAAGTAAATCTCTATTGATAATCATTTTACTTAATGAACTTAGAATAAAATCTTCGTTATGTTGCCAATTTTTTAATGCGCTAATAACATCATAATCATCTAATTGAGAGAACTCATTTAAAACAATACTGTCAAAGTCATATAACTCGACTTTATTTTGCATAAAAAACAATAATGGTTTGCTACATGGCAAAATAATTCCCTTTTGAGTCAACTCTTTGGCTCTTTTTAAAACCTTTGTTAGGATTAATTCGGCTACTAGACTGGTTTTATGTAAATAAGCTTGCCAATACATTAATCGCCTCGCCATTAAGAACTTCTCTACAGAATAGATTCCTTTTTCTTCTATAACCAATACATCATCAACAACATTCATCATTTGTATTAATCGATCAGAATTGATGTTACCTTCAGCCACACCAGTATAAAAACTATCGCGTTTCAGATAATCCATTCTATCCATATCTAACTGACTAGAAATAAGCTGCAACATGAACTTTCTATGGTAATCCCCTTTAAATATTTGAATAGCCAAAGCTAACTTTCCTTCAAACTCTTCATTGAGTTTTTCCATTAAAAGTAATGATATAGATTCATGATTTACATTTTCTACAATACTGTGTTCCATTGCATGCGAAAAAGGACCATGACCAATATCGTGTAACAAAATAGCAATAAACAACGCATTTTCTTCGTCTTCAGAAATGGATACGCCTTTAAAACGTAAAACTTCTATGGCTTTTTGCATAATATGCATACATCCTAAAGCATGATGAAACCGGGTATGATGTGCACCGGGGTATACCAAATAGGACATTCCCATTTGAGAGATGCGTCGCAACCGCTGAAAATAAGGATGCTGAATTAAATCGTAAAGTAAGGTGTTTGGTAAAGTTATGAATCCGTATATAGGATCGTTTAATATTTTTAGTTTATTGATTTGACTCACAAGTAATAATTTATGGAGAACAAATATAGGAAATTTAGCTGTTCGGTTTTAAATCTAGTATGAAAGTAATTTTTTACTAGCATTTATTGCTTTTTAAAATACAATTTTAAAGTTTGACTAATATTAAATAATCTATACAGATTATTATGGACGAAACATTGTTTAAATTTAAACAATTCAGGTAATGACTATCATGGGCATATTGTATTCTTTTAATCCAGAAGTTATTAAAAGTTGATTTAGGTTGAAGCCTAATTATGGCAAAATCTATACAAAATAGAATCAAAGAGAATTCCGTATAATTAGAGAGCATTTATTTTCAATTTGTTTTTTTTGACCATTCAAAATCATTTCTGCCATAATTTTTCCCATTGCCCTAAAATCAGTTGAAATAGTTGTGATTCCACTTTCAACTATTTTTTTTAATGGAGTTTCATTATAAGAAATGATCCCAAAATCACTACCTAGTTTCAAATTTTGAGATTTTGCCTTTTCTATTACACTTACTAAATCTCTATCATTTGGAATAATGTATACCTCACCAACTTTGATTTCTCTATCAGAGAATTCAGTAATTATTTCATTTTCAAATGAAAAATCATTACAGAAATTTTCAAATCCTTCTCTCATTCCTATCGGTTCTCGATAACCAGGGAAAATCAAAATCAAAATTTTATAGTTTAATAATTTATGTTTTCCTTTAAATAAAGCTTCAAAAATATCCTTCTTGTGATTTTGAAATACTGCAGGATATTGTTTAAGTTCGGAATGTGTTTGGTCTAATATATAGACTTCATTAACTGGTAGGGTTTTTATATAAAATTCGGCATTGACTAAATTAGTAGGCATGATAATATATTTAGTATAATTACCATTACTATCTTTAATCAGTTTTTCAAAAACTTGGATGTTAAAATGATGAAAATAAATATCGACCTCAACATTTCTTCCTATGTTTTCTAAAAAGGAATTATAGAGATCTTCTTTAAAGATATTCAACTCTTCAAAGAGTAAAAAAACACGCTGTTTTATCTTTATTTGTGTGCTTTTCACATAGTACCCTTTGCCAAGAACAGCAAATATTACCCCTCTTTTTTTTAAGTCTTCATAGGCTTGTAAAACAGTGTCCCGTGATAAAGAAAAAGCTGTGCAAACTTTATTTATTGAAGGAAGTTTCTCTCCTTTTACTAATTTTTCTTCTTCAATTGCTTTTTCAATAGATGAAATAATCTGCTTATATTTTGGAATACCACTATTACTTTGAACCGAAATTAGTTTCATAATCTTAAATTTTTGGCAAGATAAAAAAAACCGGTAGGTACCGGTGTGTTTTTTTTGAAAAAAAATATAATTTTGAAATTCTATTATTGATTATAAATTATGAAATCGCCACTAACAACGAGTTTGTTGCAAACAAACACCAATAAGTAAAAAGGCGATACCATATATGACCGCTGAAAAATTATAATTTACATATATGAAAATAAAAACGGAATTAGCATTTAAGTTAAAAACTATTGAGAAATTATTTGGTGTGATACCAAGTGGTGAATCTATTTTTTCATATCAATTAGCGAATAAAAACGGAATGAAATTAAATTTAATAAACCTCGGTGCTACAATCACGGAGTTATTAATCCCGCTTAAAAATGGCGAAAAAATTGACGTAGTTTTAGGTTTTGATGATTTAGAATCCTACTTAAAGTCTTTTGAATTAAAAAGTGCACCATATTTCGGAGCCACTGTTGGTCGATTTGCAGGAAGAATCAATAATGCGACTTTTGTCTCAAATGGCATCACAACGGTCTTGGATAAAAACAACAACGGACATTCGCTTCACGGAGGAAACAACGGATTTAGTCAAGCGATGTGGAAAGTAAAAGAAATAAATAATGCAGAAAATCCTTCTATAACTTTAACCCTATTTAGTCCAAATGGAGATTCAAAATACCCTGGAGACTTAACTGTTGATTTGACTTATACTTTATCTGAAGAAAACGAATTAATTTTAGAATATAAAGCGACTACAACTCAAGATACCATAGTTAATTTAACGCATCATAGTTATTTTAATCTAGATGGTCATTCATCTAATATTGAAGACCAAGAGTTATTTATAAACGCAAGTCAAATGCTAGAAACAACAAACGAGAACATTCCTACGGGGAGGTTTTTGGAAATTAAAAATAATCCATTTGATTTTTCAACTCCAAAAAAAGCACCATCTAAAATAGATAATACTTTTGTAATAGATACAAAAGACGAATTAGCGGCCTCTCTTTTTAACAAAAATAATAATTTAAAAATGACAGTTTATACCAATCAACCTGGAGTTCATATTTATGTAGGTGGTAACTGTTTTAATATGATAAAAGGAAAAGAAAAAGCCTCTTATCACCCTTTAAGCGGTATCTGTTTTGAAACGCAAAATTTTCCTGATGCTCCTAATCACAGCCATTTTCCTAATGCAGTTCTAAAAAAGGAAGAGAAATATGTTCACAAAACCATTTACAAATTTCAATCACTCTAAAATTTAAAATCAATGAATGATTTATTAGTAAAAACAACTACTGCTTTTTTTGAGAATACCTTTGGTAGCCCACCAGAAAAAATAGTGCTTTCACCAGGAAGAATCAATCTTATAGGGGAACATATCGATTATAATGACGGCTTTGTTTTGCCCGCAGCAATTGACAAAATTATATGTTTTGCTTTTGCAAAAAACAATTCAAAGCTTTCAAAAATTTATGCAATTGATTTAAATGAGGAATTTGAAGTTGATTTGACTAATCCTATTTTATTAAGCAATGTTGTTTGGACAAATTACATTTTAGGCGTTATCAAACAATTACAAGATAATGGCTTTTTGTTCGATGGCTTTAATTGTGTTTTTAGCAGTGATATTCCTGTAGGTTCAGGATTGTCTTCTTCGGCAGCGCTGGAATGTGGAACTATTTTTGGAATCAAGGAGCTCTTCAACTTATCAATTCCAAAGGTGAATATTGCCTTAATGGGACAAAAAGCGGAACATTGGGTTGGAATCAATTGCGGTATCATGGATCAGTTTTCAAGTGTAATGGGACAGGAAAACAAAGTAATAAAAATTGATTGCAGAACTTTGGATTATGAATATCATGAAGCTAACTTCAACGAATATTCCTTGATTCTATTTGACAGTAACGTAAAACACTCTTTAATGACATCTGCCTATAATGAAAGAAGACTTCAATGTGAAGAGGGGATAGCCATTCTAAAAAATAATTTTCCAGAAATAAGCAGTTTCAGGGATTGTACTAAAAACCATGTGCTCAGTTTGAAAGAAAAAATGAGCGAAAATGTTTTCAAGAGAAGTCTTTTTGTAGTCAAAGAAATAAAGCGAGTGAGTCTTGCATGTGAAGCATTGGACAACGGAGATATTCAAACTTTGGGAAAACTAATGTTCGAAACGCATCAAGGATTATCCGTTGATTATGAAGTGAGTTGCGCTGAATTAGATATGATAGTTGACACTTTAAAGTTAGAAAAAGCAGTTATAGGTTCACGAATGATGGGTGGCGGTTTTGGCGGTTGCACTATCAACTTGATTAAAAAAGGAGAAGAAGAAGCTATAAAATCAAAACTTTCTAAATTGTATTTAGAAGCTTTTGGAATTGAATTAAAAATTTATGATGTTAAAATTGGAAACGGAACATCATTATGTAAAGAAAATTAAGATGAAGAAATTTGATATACACGAAGATCCGCATAGACGCTTTAATCCGTTAATCAACGAATGGGTATTGGTATCTCCTCACCGGGCAACAAGACCTTGGCAAGGGCAAAACGAAAAAATTCATACGGATGCACTTCCAGAATATGATCCTACTTGCTATTTATGTCCTGGAAATGTTCGTGCCAATGGGGAGAGTAATCCAAAATATGAATCCTGCTTTGTTTTTGAGAACGACTTTTCAGCCGTAAAACAAGAGCCTATTTTCTTTGAAGAAGACTCTAAACCTACATTCTTTAAAGCAAAACCAGAACGTGGAATTGCCAGAGTGGTTTGTTTCTCTCCAAGACACGATTTGACTTTGCCAGAAATGGAAATTTCCTCAATAGAAACAATCATTATAACTTGGCAAAAGGAATATACTGATCTAGGAAGTGTTGATTACATTAACCACGTTCAGATTTTTGAAAACAAAGGAAGTGTAATGGGATGTAGTAATCCGCATCCACACGGACAAATATGGGCTCAATCTTCGTTACCAACTCAAGTAGAGAAAACGCAAAATAGTCTAAAAGCCTATTATGATAAAAATCAAAGCAATCTTTTGATTGATTATTTACAAGAAGAATTAAAATTAAAAGAACGCATCGTAATTGAAAATGAACATTTCGTGGCATTGGTTCCTTTTTGGGCAATTTGGCCGTTTGAAACGATGATAATTAGTAAAAGACATATTACCAAAATAACTGCATTTACAGATGAGGAAGTTACAGCTTACGCTAGTATTCTTAAGCAATTAACTATAAAATACGATAACCTATTTGAAACTTCATTCCCTTATTCTTCAGGAATTCATCAAGCACCAACAGACGGGGAATTACACCCAGAATGGCAATTTCACATGCACTTTTATCCGCCTTTATTGCGTTCAGCATCTGTAAAGAAATTTATGGTAGGATACGAAATGATGGGAGAAGCACAAAGAGACATTACACCAGAAAAAAGTGCTACGGTCTTAAAAGCATTACCTGAAGTGCATTATAAAAATAAATAAAATGAGTAAGATAGTTGTTACAGGCGGTTTAGGTTTCATAGGTTCCCACACCGTTGTAGAATTGCAAAACCAAGGTTTTGAAGTAGTAGTTATAGACAATCTTTCTAATTCCTCGATTGATGTTTTGGAAGGAATCGAAAGAATTACGGGTAAGAAAACAATTTATTCCGGAATCGATTTAAGGGAGAAAAAAGCCGTTCAAGCTTTCTTCAAGGAACACAATGATATTGCTGGTGTGATACATTTTGCAGCCTCGAAAGCAGTGGGGGAAAGTGTTAAGAATCCTTTGTTGTATTATGAAAACAACTTAGGTGCTTTAGTTTATATTTTGCAAGAATTAGAGAAGAAGAAAGAAGCTCATTTTATTTTCAGTTCATCTTGTACGGTTTATGGTCAAGCCGAAGTTATGCCTATAGCCGAAACAACTCCTATACAACCCGCTTTATCTCCCTATGGAAATACAAAACAGATTGGTGAAGAGATTATTGCCGATGTAGTGAAAGTAAGCGATCTAAACGCCATTTTACTTCGTTATTTCAATCCTATTGGATCACATCCTTCTGCTGAAATTGGTGAGTTACCTATTGGGGTACCACAAAATTTAGTTCCATTTATCACTCAAGCAGGAGTAGGTTTGCGAGCAGAATTATCAGTTTACGGAAACGATTATCCAACACCTGATGGTACTTGTATTCGTGATTACATTCACGTGGTAGATTTGGCGAAAGCACACGTAATTGCTTTAAAGCGTTTATTAAATAGAGAAAATGCAGATCCTTTAGAAATTTTCAATCTAGGCACAGGAAAAGGAAGTTCAGTACTAGAAGTAATTACCTCTTTTGAAAAAGGGAGTGGTCAAAAATTACCCTACAAAATTGTGGCAAGAAGAGAAGGAGATGTGACAGAAGCTTATGCCAACACCGATAAAGCAAATACAATTTTGGGATGGAAAACAGTATCTACATTAGATGAAGCAATAGCAAGTGCCTGGAAATGGGAGCAGAAGATTAGAGGTAACTAAATAATTTAGTTATACCTAATAGAATAAAACAAATATATTATGAAAGTTAAAGCAACTCTAAAACAAATAGCAAAAGAATTAAATGTTTCAGTTTCTACTGTTTCAAAAGCGCTTAATGATAGTCCAGAAATTAGTGAAAATACAAAAACAAGGGTTAAGGAATATGCCAAGCTTAAAAATTATAAACCCAATATCATTGGTCTGAATTTAAAATACAGAAAAACAAAAACTATTGGTGTTATTATTCCTAATATTCTAAATTCCTTTTTCGCAAAAGTTTTTAGCGGAATCGAAAAAGTAGCAGACGAACACGGTTATAAAGTAATTACTTGTATTTCTAATGAATCATTAGAAAAAGAAATAAATACATTAGAGATGTTAAGTAATGGAACAATAGATGGATTTATTTTGTCCGTTTCAGAAGAAGCTCAAAAGTTAAACAAGTTCAATCATTTTACAGCAATTATAAACGAAGGAACACCTATTGTAATGTTTGACAGAATCGCTGACGAAGTAGATTGTGACAAGGTAGTTGTCGATGATTTTGATTCGGCGCTTCATGCAACGCAACATTTAATAGATATAGGATGCAAGAACATTGCTTTGCTTTCTTCTGTGGATAATATAAGTGTTGGTAAACTAAGAGCCGAAGGATATCTAAAAGCATTGAAAAATAATAATATTGTTGCAAATAATAATATAATTCTCAGAACGGATTCTGAAGATGAATTGAAAGATAAGATTGACAATATATTTGATACAAATACAATTGATGGGATTTTTGCTTTAGATGAAAATGACTCTGTAGCGGCATTACGAATTAGTATTAAAAAAGGGTTTAAAATACCTAAGGATATTTCGATAATAGGTTTTGCAGATGGTATTCTAGCTTCAAGGAGATTGTCCCCAAGTTTGAGTACAGTAAGTCAACATGGGCCAGAAATTGGAGAAGCTGCTGCCAAGTTACTAATCGATAGACTTGAGAGTAAAGAAGAGAATCTCCCTTATAAAACAACGATAATCAAAACCGAATTAAGAGAAAGAGAATCGACCAGGAAACTTAAAACAGTTTCTTTATTTTAATTTTAGAAGATACAATTGAACATTTTTTTATTAATAAACTAATTAACCATGAACAAAAACCTTGAATTCGCAGATTACGCTGTTTTTATTATTTATTTTATCATAGTATCTTTATATGGATACGCGATCTATCGCAAGCGCGAAAAAAACGAACACGATGCTAAAGCTTATTTCCTTGCAGAAGGAACATTAACCTGGTGGGCTATTGGAGCTTCACTAATAGCTTCAAATATTTCGGCCGAACAATTTATTGGAATGAGTGGCGAAGGTTTCTTTTTAGGAATTGCTGTTGCAGCTTATGAATGGGTTGCCGCCATTGCATTAATTATTGTTGCCGTATGGTTCATTCCTGTTTACTTGAAAAACAAGATTTATACCATGCCACAATTCTTAAAAACACGATATAACGAATCTACCGCTTTGATAATGGCTGTTTTTTGGTTGTTTTTGTATGTTTTTGTGAACTTAACATCTATTTTATACTTAGGAGCAGTTGCCATAAACGGATTGGCGGGAGGTGAATATCTTCATACTATAATGATAGGATTAGCATTTTTCGCTTTAATTATTTCCTTAGGAGGTATGAAAGTTGTGGCTTATACCGATGTTATTCAGGTAGCTGTATTAATCATTGGAGGATTGGCTACTTCTTATATTGCTTTAACAACTGTTGGACATTATTTTGGTTTTGGAGAGAATGCAATCGCAGGTTTCAAAGTATTGATGCGAGAAGCTCCTGAACATTTCAAAATGATTATTCCTAGACCTACAGAAACATCTTCTCAATTAGAAATCAATAAATACCTAACTTTCCCTGGGATTTTATCTTATTTAGCGGGTATTTGGATTATCAATCTTAACTATTGGGGTTGTAACCAATATATCACTCAAAGAGCATTAGGAGCTGATTTGCAAACGGCTCGTACAGGAATTTTATTTGCAGGGATATTAAAATTATTAATGCCTGTTATTGTAATGTTACCAGGTATTGCCGCTTATGTACTGTATCAAAATGGACATTTAACACAATTGGTCGGTGGAAAAGACGGAGCCTATTCAGCAATGTTAACTTTTCTTCCTACAGGTTTAAAAGGGTTGTCTGTTGCTGCTTTAACAGCGGCTATTGTAGCCTCATTAGCCGGTAAAGTGAATAGTATTTCTACTATCTATACTTTAGACGTACACAAAAAATACATTCAAAAAGGAGCGTCGGATAGAGCTCAGGTAAACATAGGTAGATATGCAGTTTTTGCAGCTATGCTTCTTGCAGTTCTATTTACTTGGGATGATGTTTTAGGAATTGGAGGCGTAGGCGGTTTTACGTATATCCAAAAATATACTGGATTTATTAGCCCAGGAGTATTTGCTATGTTTTTTCTTGGTATGTTTTGGAAACGTACAACAGGAACAGCGGCAGTAGTAGGTGTAATTTCTGGCTTTTTATTGTCGGTTTTATTCAATGAATATGCTCCAATGTTATTTGGAAATGAAACTTTATTATATACAGCTTGGCCTAATGGAAAAGGTGGTTTCGAGATACCTTTTCATATTTGTATGGGATTGTCATTTGTGTTTACGATGCTTCTTATGATCGCTGTAAGTTTTGCTGGTCCAAAAGTGAATCCAAAAGCATTCGAATTAGATACCACAATGTTTAAATTAAAACCTCAAACGACAGTTTTGATTATCATAACGTTATTAATCATTTTTGCATTGTATGCTAAGTTTTGGTAAACAGTTGTTTTTTAAAACAGTAACTTATTACATGAGGATAGTAAAAGTAATACTTCCTTGCTATGGTTTTAAAAAAGAACAAATTAAAGATTTTGAGCTTGAAAATATTTCAAATATTTGATATTCAAATTATTGATTTTTTCAGAATTGGTCGGGGTTATAACCCCTCATCACCCGCAGAAAACTCCTTAAGAAATTATGGAGTTTTTTTTTATATCAATTCTAAAACTCNAAATTTTAAGAAAATAAAAGTCCTTACCCATGAAATAACAAGCTATTTGAATTTCATTTAAAAGAGAGTTCACTACGGCCTTGTGTTCAAGACTACTTTCAGTACCAAGTTCAAACATATCGCCTAAAATCACAATCTTGTTTTCTCTTTCCAACTGAATAAAGTTAGAAATTTCAACAGCCATACTACTTGGATTTGCATTATAAGCATCCAGAATTATCTCATTTGTATTTTTATAAATCAATTGAGATCTATTATTTTCAGGAATATAATTCTCAATTGCTGATTTGATATCATTTTCGGGGATATTAAAATATTTTCCAATAGTAATTGCAGCATTAATATTATTGGCATTATATAAACCTATAAGGTGCGTTTGAATACTTATATTTGAAAAAGTGATTGCTACAAATGGAATAGCCATTATATCTAAAATAGTGACATCGGCTTCTGCTTTATTAAATCCAAAAGAAAAGGTTTTCAAATTTTTTGTTTTGTCAACCTGTATTGAATCCTCTAGATTTATAAAAAACGGTTTTATTTGACTTAGAAAATAGCATTGAAAAAATTAAGATTAAAAACCTTTGCCAATTAATAGTTGAGCATTCAAGTTTACAAAATCTATATTTTTTTTGATATGACAAAGATAAAAATGTATTTAAAAGTGTTATGTTCTACAAAGAAAAATACAAAAGGTATAATATATTAGCAGAAATCAAATATATTAATGTATTTTATATTGAAAAAAATGTATCGATTTTCATTTTGATGTGTAAAATCTTCCTAAAAAAGTTGAATAACTTTATAGTATTTTGATAAAGAAGTACCGTTATTATAAAAAATCAAATCCTTTACTTCGGAAAATTAAAATTTGTTTGTTTTATAAAGTTCAAATCACTTCTTTTGTTGTTTAAAAAAACTAAAATAGTTTATTCAACCGGTTAATTGTAATTAGTTTTTGAGGATTATTTTTCGTCAGTTCGATTGATTTTTACCAGAAAATTGATTTGTTTTCAGAAAAAGTTCAATAAAATTAGTATCTCATTTTTTGAAATTTAAAGATTGTTTTATTGTTGATAATATGTCTTTATACATGTGCATATTTGCTTGTCATCGAAGAATTAAAATTTGTAAAAAAGAGTTTGTAACAGATCCATCAAAAGGATTTTATGTTTTACAAAACACTTGGTTTTATGGATATAAACTTCACTGAGTTTATACTAAATCTGGCATTTTTCTTTAATTAGATATTACAAAAGCAGAAGTTAACGATGTTCATTTTTTGAAGAATTAAAAAGAATAAATGTCTGATTTTATATTACTTGCAAATACAGATTGTTTATAAAAGATTCTTCAATTTGATTTATTTAAAACAGTAAATATTAATTTAAAAACGCCTAAATGGAAAATTCAGAAAGACTGTAAACCACAAGCATATATCTTTAGATAATCAAGAAAAAGAATTGAAACATTATTTTCATAATTGTGTAACCAGTTCAAAATTAGAAACAATCATGCTAAATCTATTGAAGGATTAAAACACGAATTTTTGCAAAAAAAACATTATTAACATTGGTTCAATTTTTCAATAAATTTATTTTTGATAGACCAAAACAATATTAAGAATCAAATAATTTAAATATAACCGACGCGTTAATAAAATAGAAAATCTACATAATCTAAATAAATTTACCTTTTGATTTAATATTTTTCAAAACATTTTTTGACGAGTTTTAAAATATTTGAATGGGGTCTTAATCTTTTGTCCTGCACCTAAAATGTTACTATATAAGCACGTTTTAGAACCTTAATTGTAAATAAATATGAAAACAGCTATTACAAAATTTCGATTAATTTTAATGTCAATAATCACATCGCTAATTAATTCCTGCACTAGTGCACAACCTTCAGAAACGATTGGTCTTCTCGAAACATCTTCAAATTTTACCCTTTCAAAAGGTGCTGATGTGAGTTGGTTAACTCAAATGGAAGCCACAGGGTATACTTTTTATGATGCTGATGGCAGCAAAAAAGATGGTTTACAATTGCTTAAAGAAATGGGGATGAACACGATTCGGCTTCGAGTTTTTGTGAATCCATCCAATGATAAAACCAACGGCCATTGTAGTCCTGCAGAAACTGTGGCGATGGCGGTTCGTGCTAAAAATATGGGAATGCGCATAATGATTGACTTTCATTATAGTGATACTTGGGCCGATCCGGCTCATCAAACCAAGCCAACTGCTTGGGCAAGTCATACTTTTGAAGAATTGAAGAATGATGTATTTACTCATACTTATGATGTTTTGAAAGCTTTAAAATTGGCAGGTGTAACTCCAGAATGGGTACAGGTGGGCAATGAAATTCCGAATGGCATGTTATGGCCTGAAGGTAAAATTGAAAATAATCAAAATTGGAATCAATTAGCAACTCTTTTAAACAAAGGCTACGAAGCAACAAAAGCTATAAACTCATCAATTAAAGTAGTTGTTCATATTGACCAAGGAAATGACAATGGAAGGTTTAGATGGTTTTTTGACAATATCAAAAACAATAATGTAAAATATGATGTAATAGGAATGTCTTATTATCCGTATTGGCTAGGATATGAAGCGGGTAAAGAAAATCTAAAAGATTACACTGTTACGATTGCCAATCTCGAACAGAATATGAAAGACATGGTTTCTAGATATAATAAAGAAGTAATGGTAGTTGAAGTAGGAGGCTATTATACTTTAGTTCAAAACACAAAAGACATGCTTACTGATGTTATAAAAGCAGTAAAAGCAGTTCCAAATAATAAAGGTCTTGGGGTAATTTATTGGGAACCTCAAGGCGAGAAAAGTTGGAGTGGGTATCCATTGAATGCATGGCAATCTAATGGAAAACCTTCACCTGCACTAAATGCTTTTAAAGATTAATTTTAATATAAGACAACAATGAAATTTATTTTACGAAACCTATTCTTTGTAATGTTTGTATTTTCAATTGGAAAAATAACTGCGCAATCGAGATCAAAAGTTAATTTTGGTTCTGATTGGGAGTTTAAACGAGAAGATAAAACAACCTCTAATTGGGAAAAAATTACTATTCCTCATACAGCAAAAATCGAGCCTTTGGTGGTCAACAATCAGTTTCAAGGAACATGCTGGTATAAAAAGAAATTTAAGATTGCTAATTCAAAAAATAAGAAAGTCTTCCTTTATTTTGAAGGCGTAATGCAGGAAGCAGATGTTTGGATTAATGACAAAAAAGTGTGTAATCATAAAGGGGGATATTTACCATTTACAGTTGACATTAGTTCTTTTTTGAAATCAAAAGGCAACATAATTAAAGTCAAAGTCAACAACGAAGACAATTCAGAATTTCTACCTGGAAAACCGCTAAAAGATTTAGATTTTAATTACTATGGTGGCATTTACAGGAATGTATATCTTATTACAACCGATAAATTATACATAACCAATTCAATCCAGGCAAATAAAAAAGCTAGTGGTGGCATCTATATAAATTTTGACACTATCAATAAAAATAAAGCTTCAGGAACAGTTCAAGTGCATTTGAAAAATGAATATGCTGATGAAATGAATGCTTTGCTGAAATTTATTCTAACCAATTGCGAAGGGGATAAACTGGAATTTAAATCGAGTGAATTTGTCATTGATGCTAATTCAGACAAAGCAATTATGCAAAATATTATGTTGGATAACCCAAAATTATGGTCGATTTTAAAACCCAACTTATACAATTTGGAGGTCCAAGTAATTGCAAACAATAAAATTATAGATAGCTATTATGAGAAAATTGGAATCCGAAAATCGGAAATTAAAGAAGATGGCTATTATCTCAATGATGAAAAATTGTACATTACAGGAACGAATCAACATCAAGAATATCCGTATTTAGGATACGCCCTATCAGATGAGGCTCAGTATCGCGATGCGATAAAAATTAAAAATGCAGGCTTTGATTTTGTTCGAATGTCACATTATCCTCATGCCGAAGCTTTTATGAATGCTTGTGACGAATTGGGAATTTTAGTAATGAATAGCCTTACAGGTTGGCAGTTTTTTGGGAACGAAATTTTCCAGAAAAATGCCATTCAAGATATTCGAGACATGGCAAGACGAGACCGAAATCATCCGAGTGTTATTTTTTGGGAAGCTTCTTTGAACGAAACCCAAATGACCGAAAGTTTTATGAAAGAAGCTACTCAAGCTTTGAAGGAAGAATTGCCATTTTCTCATAATTACAGTGCTTGCTGGATTGACAATAACAACTACGACATTTTTATTCCAGCGAGACAACACGGACAAGCACCCGATTATTGGACGAAATACAACAAAGCAAACCGGAAAATCTTCATTGCTGAATATGGCGATTGGGAATATTATGCACAAAATGCTGGATTCAATCAAAAGGAATTTGCCAATTTAAAAGAAGACGAAAGGACATCACGACAATTGCGTGCCCATGGAGAAAAACGACTGTTACAACAAGCTTATAATTTTCAGGAAGCAGCAAATTCGAATAGAAAGGGTATCAATACAATTGGCGAGGCCAACTGGGTTATGTTTGATTATAATCGCGGATACAGTGATGATCTAGAGAGTTCAGGGATTAGTGATATTTTTAGAATACCAAAATTTGCTTATTCTTTTTATCAAAGCCAGCGTGATGCTAACGTAATTTTAGACACTAAATTAACTTCAGGTCCAATGCTAACAATTGCAAATAATTGGACCGCGACTTCACCTTTAAATGTAACTGTTTACAGCAATTGCGATGAGGTTGCTCTGTATTTGAACGAAGTTTTGGTTGCTAAACAAAAGCCATCTATCAATGCAAATAGTGACGAATTAAAACACCCACCCTTCCTTTTTAAACTGGATAAATTTATTCCGGGAACACTAAGAGCCGAGGGATATATTAATGATAAAAAAGTAATTTCTAACTTTGTCAAAACTCCTAAAAGCCAATCCAAAATAGAATTAGTTTATGATATTTCCTCTAAACCAATCAATCCTGACGCGCCAGATATGATTTTTGTTTATGCTAAAATTACAGATGAAAGCGGCACTATAATACCAACAGCAACGAACGAAGTCACTTTTACTATATTAGAGGGAAATGCCGAATTAATTGGTGAAAATCCAGTGAAGGCAGAGGCTGGAATTGCGACTATTATTCTTAAAACTAAAAATTTAAAAAAATCAGTAAAAGTTATGGCTAAATCTGAAAATTTACAACTCAACAATAGTTCTGAGTTAGTTTTAGGTTCAGAGAGTCAAAAATAAAATTAAAGTTGGCTTGATATAAGGTTAGTTTATGATGAAATAAATCTAAAAAGTTGTCTCTTTAAAACATAGATTTTACGCTATTTATAATTGATATTTCGACAAAGAATAAATCGCGAAACAAGAGTAATTCATGTAATTATTTAAAAACTAATAATTATCAAGTTATTAACCTTTATCCAATATTTGCTGATGCCAATGATTTAATGATTAGTAATTATGCGGTTGATGGCTTACTTTTGAAAGAAACGGGATATAATGTTTAACAAAATTATATAAATGAATTTGTTAATGATAAATTCTTTTTTTTAACTCAAAAAAAATTAAAATGAAAAGACTACTTTTTTTTATCGTATTACCATTATTATTTTTTAATTACAGCCAATCACAATGTTTTTCGGTTGGAGCAGATATGTCTTATGCCAATTCTGTTCTTGCCAAAGGAGGGATTTATAGAGATTCTAACGGAAACATAACCGATCCTTATACTTTGTTTGCTCAAAAAGGAGCAAATATGGTTCGAATTAGACTATGGCATACTCCTGAAAATAATATTGATAAATGCGGAAATCCAATTTCGACTAATAATATAGATGATGTTGTTTTGGCTTTCAAAAGTGCTAAAGCTCAAGGTATGAAATTGAATTTATCTATTCATTATGGTGATTATTTTAATGACCCAGGCAATCAAAAAATGCCGAAATCTTGGCTAGGACTTTCTCAAGCTTTACTCCTCGATTCAATTTACAAATACACTTATGCTGTTCTTGAAAGATTAAAAGCAGAGAATGTAGCCCCAGACATTGTGGCTATCGGAAACGAGACTACTAATGGTTTTATTGATGAAACTTCTCCAACAAATGGTTGGGCTTGGCCTAATGATGCCGATAAATTTAATATTGCATTCACTGCAGTGGATAATTTTAATGCAGAAAATGGCTCTTCTATTAAAAAGGCAGTCCATTTTACAGATAATACGGCAGGTTGGTTAGCAGGACTTTTTTTTACTAAAAACGTAAGAAATTTCGACATCATTGGAATTTCTTTCTACCCCTATTTTTCAAATTTTGATTCTTTACAATCGTTAGGTAGTTTGATATCCCAATTAAAAACTACTTACAATAAAGAAATAATGATTTTCGAAACTGGTGCCCCATGGACCAACACTGCCTTTGCTGATGGTTATGGAAATTTTATGGGTAATAATGGAAAATTTAATTATCCTTTTACCCCTCAGGGACAAAGAGATTTTTTATTTGATTTGGCAAATACAGTCTATAATGCTGGAGGAACAGGTATTTTATATTGGGAACCTGCATGGATAAGTTCTGGAATGTGTGATTTGTGGGGGAAAGGATCTGCATATGAAAACGCAAGTTTTTTTGATTTCCAAAATGGCAATCGACCATTGCCAGCCTTTGATATTTTTAATTTTTGTAGTACTCTTTCTTTGAGAAAACAAATAATGAAAGAGAATATCTTAATTTTTCCAAACCCAGCCAGTAACGAAATCAAAATTATTGGATTACATCAAGATGTTGCAATAAAAATAACTGATGTTTTGGGCAGAACTGTAAAAAATACATTTTCAAAAAATAACATCGTTGATATTAGAAATATACCAGTTGGAGGCTATACAATTAGTCTATTTATTGATGATAAACTAGTTTCAAAGAAATTTATTAAAATATGACACGATTTAATCGGATATTAATAATTCAATGTAATATACTTTTTGTTCAATTTCCTACTAGTTGTAAAGGAACTAAAGATAAAATAATTATTAAATATAAATAAAAAATAGCTGATATTTCATTGATTATCATTCACTTGTAGTGATAATAAATTTAAGTATTGGACTCCATTTGATTATAGTAAAAATGAAAAAAATATTGATTTGATATTTGATAATAATTTAACGAATTTGTCTAATTAAATTTAAAATGTTTTTTAATAAAAAGGCGATAAAGCCACTTTTTTTGGTTTTGGCAACAAACCCTCCCGAAAACAGAAAAAACATTAATAACGCTAAGAAAAGATGACATCAAATTGCTAAACATAGTTAAGATCAAACCAATGATTAAATTACTTTTACTTTTATCAGAACTTAAAAAGGAAATACGATCAGAAAACTGATATTTGGTTCTTTTATTTGCATTATTGTCAGTTGCAAGATTTACTGGCAACAAATCTATACTTAATTTCTCAGGGTATGAAGGGATTATATGTGGTTCATTTGCTTTTTACAAAGCTGCAGTTTTAATCCTAAATGAAAAAATTAGAAAATTTGTTTTACCATTGTAAAACAAGATATATAGTTCGCTTTACTTTAATTACTTGAGAAGAAATAATGAGAAACAAAAAAACCCTATGATTGACTTTTTTTAACTCTTAACGGAAATGCATTTTAATTATATTTCATACTCAAAACAAATCCCTGAACAAATAGCAAATAATAAATATTGACAGTTGATAGATTAAAATAGGATAAGATGAATTCAGCCTTGCTAATGGTTTGAGTGTTTAGGAAGCAAAAAAATAATGGGACAAATCTAAAAACAGAATTGTCCCATAGCGTGATCCCAGAAGGATTCGAACCTTCGACCTACGCATTAGAAGTGCGTTGCTCTATCCAGCTGAGCTATGGAACCATTTCACTTAAAAATATAAAGTCGGGGTGGCAGGATTCGAACCTGCGGCCTCCTGCTCCCAAAGCAGGCGCGATAACCGAGCTACGCTACACCCCGAAGACTTAAAAAAAGCGGAGAGTAAGGGATTCGAACCCTTGGTACAGTTTCCCATACGCATGTTTAGCAAACATGTCCTTTCGGCCACTCAGGCAACTCTCCATACTCAAAGAACGTATCTTAATTTAAGCGGTTGCAAATGTAGCTTTCTATTCTATATCATACAAATAAATAGAGTTTTTTTTTTGACTTAAATTTAAAAACATTAACAATCAAATCTATAGGTTTCAAAAAGTAGAATTCATACCTCTTTTTTCAAAATAGTAATCTAAAACAAATTGCATACAAGAGTAAATTTATCAGAAATCCAATTCAGAATTACCTCAGAAATGATTAAATTCGCAACACAAATTAACATCTAAATAACATGAACAAAAAAGTGGTTATCGTATCAGCTGTACGAACTCCAATTGGGAGTTTTATGGGAGCATTATCTTCTATGACGGCAACTCAATTAGGAGCTGTGGCTATAAAAGGGGCTTTAGACAAAATAAATTTAGATGCTAGTTTAGTCGATGAAGTTTTGATGGGAAATGTGGTACAGGCCGGCGTTGGTCAGGCTCCTGCCAGGCAAGCCGCTTTATTGGCAGGACTACCAAATAGTGTCATTGCAACAACTGTAAATAAAGTTTGTGCTTCAGGCATGAAAGCAGTTATGCAAGGAGCTCAGTCCATTTTGGTTGGAGATGCCGATGTAATTGTTGCTGGAGGCATGGAAAGCATGAGTCAAATTCCACATTATGTACATTTAAGAAATGGCTATAAATTTGGTCCTGCAACAATGATTGACGGATTGCAAAAAGATGGCTTAACTGATGCCTACGATAACAATGCCATGGGAGTTCATGCTGATTTGTGTGCATCTACTTATACTATTTCTAGAGAGGCTCAAGATGATTTTGCCATTCAGTCGTATGAACGATCAGCAAAAGCTTGGGAATCAGGAAAATTCAACAACGAAATTGTACCTGTAGCTGTTCCTCAACGAAGAGGAGAACCAATTATAATTTCAAAAGATGAAGAATATACCAACGTAAAATTGGATAAGATACCTTCATTAAATCCTGTTTTTACAAAGGACGGTACCGTAACCGCCGCAAATGCTTCAACTATTAACGACGGTGCTGCAGCAGTCGTTTTAATGAGTGAAGAAAAAGCTCTCGAATTAGGAATAAAACCTCTAGCTTATATTTTAAGCTATGCCGATGCCGCTCAAGAACCAAAATGGTTTACCACTACCCCATCTAAAGCATTGCCTAAAGCACTTGATAAAATTGGATTAAATGTCAGTGATGTTGATTTTTTCGAATTTAATGAAGCCTTTGCTGTTGTAGGAATTGCAAATGCAAAAATTCTTGGTTTAGACAATGATAAAGTCAATGTTAATGGTGGTGCCGTTTCATTAGGTCATCCCCTGGGTTGCTCTGGAGTTCGTATTATAGTAACTTTAATCAATGTTTTGGAACAAAATCATGCTAAAATTGGTGCTGCTGCAATTTGTAACGGAGGCGGCGGAGCATCTGCAATTGTTATTGAAAGAGCTATTTAAATAATTATTTATTTTTAATAATTACTGATATTTAGTATCATTGTAAAATATTTAAAAATTTTCATTCTAAAATTAAAATCCAATAGATGTTTGGTATTTGTAATTTATCCATAATTCCTCTTCGGGCTGAGCCAAATGACAAAAGCGAAATTGTTTCTCAAGTTTTGTTTGGTGAACATTTTGAAATTTTGGAAAGTGCTAAACAATGGGTAAAAATTAAATTACATTTTGATGCATATATAGGTTGGATTGACATCAAACAATACCAGTCTATTTCAGAATCAAATTTCAAACAATTATCTGAGGATGCCATTATTTTAAATGCCGATTTAATTGAATACATTATTGGTACAAATAATTTATTGATGCCAATTTCACTTGGTGCGTCATTATCCTTTTTAAATCATTCCGAAATAAATAGTTCTAATTTTAATTTTGAAGGTTTAAAAGTTAGTGGCATTAAACCAAAATCAAACCTTATTGATACTGCATATATGTATCTTAATGCTCCTTATCTTTGGGGAGGAAAAACTCCTTTTGGGATTGACTGCTCCGGATTTACCCAAATGGTTTACAAACTTAACGGTTACCATTTGTTGCGTGATGCTTCACAGCAATCTAAACAAGGAGAGGCTTTAAGTTTTATTGAAGAAAGCGAACCTGGTGATTTGGCTTTTTTTGATAATGAGGAAGGTAACATTATTCATGTTGGAATAATAATGGAAAATAATTTCATCATTCACGCCAGTGGAAAAGTTCGTATTGATCGCTTAGATCATCTCGGAATTTATAATGCCGATACCAATAGACATACTCATAAATTAAGAGTTATAAAAAAAATTATCTGATACTATTTTATCTTTCTTCTTTTTCTTTCTGCTTTTATAAGACTTAATTCTCTGCTGGTTTGCCCTGCAACAGAAGTGTTTTCTTCGGCTCTTCGTATTAAATAAGGCATAACATCACGAACTGGTCCAAATGGAAGGTATTTAGCCACATTGTATCCGTGTGCTGCTAGATTGAAACTGATATTATCACTCATTCCGTATAATTGTCCGAACCAAATTCTTGAATCATTTTTCGCAACTCCTTTTTCATTTATAAATTCCATTAATTTATAAGAACTCGATTCATTGTGCGTTCCTGCAAAAATGGACATGCTATCTAAATGTTCTATCATGTAGCGAATGCAAGCGTCATAATTTTTATCAGTTGCTTCTTTTGAAACACAAATAGGAGAAATGTATTTTTTTTCTTCGGCACGACTATTCTCTTTTTCCATATAAGCACCACGAACAATTTTCATCCCAATAAAAAAGCCGTCTCGTTTAGCTCTTTCATGAATTTCTTTTAAATAATCCAACCGATCCCAACGATACATTTGTAAAGTATTAAAAACTATTGCTTTATCTTTATTGTATTTTCGCATCATTTCTTCTGCTAAATCATCTGCAGCATCTTGCATCCAGCTTTCTTCCGCATCTATTAATAAAGCCACATCTTTTGCATGAGCTGTTTTACAAATCATTTCGAATCGCTCTTTAATGGTATCCCACTCTACTTGCTCTTCTGTAGTTAGCATCTCTTTAGCTCCTACTTTTGTATATAAATCTATTCTCCCTAATCCAGTAGGTTTAAAAACAGCAAATGGAATTGCTTGACGTTCTTTAGCAAACTCAATGGTTTTTAAAGTCATTTTTAAAGTGGCATCAAACTGATCTTCTTCTTCTTTTCCTTCTACAGAATAGTCTAAAACTGAAGAAACGCCTTTAGTATACATTTTATCAACCACCGATAAGCAATCGTTCTCGTTTATCCCACCGCAAAAATGATCAAAAACAGTAGCTCTAATTAGTCCATCCACTGGCAGGTGTGCTTTTAATGCAAAATTGGTAACTGCAGTTCCAATTCGAACCAAAGGTTCATTGGCTATCATTTTGAAAAGAAAATAGGCTCTGTCTAATTCGGTATCGCTTTTTAAAGCAAAAGCAACTTGGGTATCGGCGAAAATTGTATCCATTTTAAAAATCAAGTTAAAAATAGTTCTTTGCCTAAAAATGAAAGTATTTGTACAATCAATACAAATATAATATGAATAGGATAATGTTTATTTAGATTTCGCTATTTCTTTTATCATTCTGTCAAAATAAAAAAACGAAATGAAATCATCAAATACCAATACAAACGTATTCCTATATAATCATTGTTTCGAGATAAAAAATTTTCATACCATTGCTTTTAAGGATTAACTATTTAACCATAAATTTCTATAGGATTTATCTTTATCGTAGACGACCGCTTGTTTTTGAATATCAAAGTACCTGTTTGCTCTTGGGTCATTACCAACACCAGCAATGTAGGCCCAATTTCCCCAATTACTACATTCATCATAATCAATTAATTGTTGTTCGAAATAACTAGCTCCGTAACGCCAATCGAGTTTTAAATCGTTACATAAATAACTTGCTACGTTTTGTCTCCCTCGATTGCTCATAAATCCTGTTAGTTTTAGCTCAATCATGTTAGCATCTATAAAATCAACATTTGTATTTCCGCTTACCCAATTTTTTAGCAATTTTTCACTAACTGCTTTTGGAATTTCTTTTTCTGAGTTAATTCCTGATGCTTGAAACATTTTAGATTGGTGTTTCTTAAACATAAACCGAAAAAAATCTCTCCATAGTAACTCAAAAATTAACCAATAGGTTGATTCGTTTGCGCCAAAATTTGATTCGTATTTCTTCAACTCATGATAAATAAATCGAGGAGAAATACAACCTAAAGCCAACCAAGCTGAAAATTTGGAAGAATAATCTGCGCCAACCAAACCGTTTCTAGTCTCTTTATAAGTAGAGATTTTTTTTGTTTGAAAAAAATAATAATTTAATCGTTTACTTGCTTCTGTTTCGCCACCTTTAAAATGCATTGCAGCTCTAGAATCGATTGCTTGAAATTTTAAATCTAAATCATTTAATTTAGGAAACGCTGCCTCTGGAATTTGAGGTGAGTTTATCAGTAAAGGCTTATCGAAAATAGTTCTTATTGATGATTCTTTTTCTATTTTTTTTCTGAAGTTAGTAAATACATCAGGTATGTCTTTGATAGAAAATGGTAAATCTTCGGCATGATATAACGTGCTCGTGCTGAACGTTTCTAATTCGCATCGCATTTTAAAAAGTTCATTCTGAACCAAACGTTCTGTATTTTTTTCTTCATAAGCTACTTCTCGCTTTGCAAAAACTTTAAAGGCTTTATATTGTTGCGCAATTTTCGCAATTTCGACTTCTGGTTTTCCTTTTACAATGATGAGACCAGAACCTAATTGTCTTAAATTGTTATCTAAATCTTGCGATGACTCTAATAAAAATTGGGCTCTAAAACTTCCTGTTTTTTTAAATCCATAGGAAGTTGTTGTAAATTGTGAATCATCAAAACAGTACAATGGAATTATTTGATCACTTTGAGCTATAGCCTTCACTAAAGTTTCATTGTCTTCTAGTCTTAAATCTGTTTTAAACCAAACAATAGCGGTTTTCATAATTCATTTATATGTTTTAAATAATAATCGGCTTGTTGTAATAGAGCTGTTTTATCGTCGGGCTTCATTTTTCGCCAAACGTTGTACATCATTCCAATTCTAGGGTTTTTAGCTAATTTAGCTTCGTTTCTATCATAAAAATTCCAATACAAACTATTAAAAGGACATGATTTTTCTCCTGTTTTTAATGCTTTCTTATAGAAACAAGTACCGCAATAATGACTCATTTTATCAATATAGGATGCAGAACTTACATATGGTTTTGTTCCCACAATTCCCCCATCAGCAAACTGACTCATACCACGAGTATTAGTGATTTCAACCCATTCAATAGCATCAATATATATTCCGAGATACCATGCATCAATTTCATCGGGATCAATTCCAGCCAACAAAGCAAAATTACCAGTAATCATTAATCGTTGAATATGGTGTGCATAAGCATAGTTTAAGGATTGATTAATGGCATCTTTCATGCAATTCATTTTGGTTTTTCCTGTCCAAAACCAATCAGGCAATTTTTCTTGATTGTTTAAGAAATTCATTGTTGCATATTCTGGCATTTTGAGCCAATATATTCCTCGCATGTATTCTCGCCAACCAATTATTTGACGAACAAAACCTTCGAGTTGATTGAACTCTATTTCAGTTGGTCTTATCTTCCATTCTTCAATTGCACGTTCAATTACTTCTTGAGGAGAAATCATTTTAACATTCATAGAAAATGAAATTCTTGAATGATACAAAGACCATTCATTTGGCGCCATAGCATCTTGATAACTCCCGAATAAATGCAGACATTCAGTAACAAAAAATTCTACTAATTGTAATGATTGCTGACGATTTATTGGCCAAACAAAATTATTTTCATCAATTGTGCCAATGGTTTTAATGTTGGTTTTTTTAATTTCTTGAACAATTTTTGAAACGTTATTATTAAAAACAAGAGGAGTAATTGGTTGGTGATCTTTTGGTAATTTTTTTCGATTATCACCATCATAATTCCATTGTCCTGTTAGTGGTTTGTCGCCCTCCATTAAAACACTATTTTTTTTTCGGAGTGCTCGATAAAAACTTTCTAGTAAAAAGGTTTTTTTGCCTTCAAAGAAACTTCCAAGTTCATTTCTGGAGGTAAAAAAATGTTCAGAATCTACAAATGAATTTGTTATTGAAAGTGATTTACACAAATTTTTTAAATGTTCATCGACACGAAATTCATCAGGCAATTGATACTCAAAGTTTAAAAAATTATATTTCGAAATTAACTGTTTAATATTTTTATCAAACGATTGTAAATTATCTTCATCATTTATACTTATATAAATTACATTGTGTTTTTTACTTATTAGTTCATTGTAAAAAGATTGCATTGCAGCAAAAAAACCAACTACTTTTTGAATGTGATGTGATGCGTAATCCGTTTCTGTTCGTATTTCCATCATTACATAAGTAACAGAATCATCAATGGTTTTATACCATGAATGGTTGCTATTGAGTTGATCGCCAAGAATGAGTCGTAATGTTTTGGTCATTTTATTTATTATTTCTGCATTTATCACTGCAATATTTTACTTCGTCCCAAACTTTTTCCCACTTTTTTCGCCATGAAAAGGGTTTGTTACAGACTACACATATCTTAGATGGTAAATTTTGTTTTTTAATTCCCTTCATCACTAAATTGTAATTTTGTTCTTTTCCAATTCACTTTTACTAAAGAACCTTCTGCAATGAAAACGGCTGTTGGTTGAGTTTGATTTAAAATAGAAAAGGGTTGTCCGTACATCGTTTCAAAATCACAATCAACAGTATAATTTAATACTTTATGAATATTCCAACTAGGATGTTGCAATTGGTATTCTTCGGTATTATTTTCATCAATTTTAGTGTAGCCATAATAGTGTTCGTATATGAATTTTTCTAAACTTTCGTTTTTCATCCTATTCGATTTTAATTCTGAGGTAACATAAATACTATTCCATCTTTTATCTAAAAACCATTCGAATTTAATGCTTTGGGCTGCATTATTAATTTGTAATTCATGTTTTGTTGGCACAACAGTATAATGCTCTTTATATAGTTTGTTTGCCATCCAAGCTACGATTTTGTAAGGAATTGTTTCATTTATAAATACTACACCCCGCTTTATTTGATTTCCTTCTTTTCTCTTAACATAAAAACGTAAATTAATTTCTTCAAATGTGCCAAAATACGGAATTGGTATATTGAATAATTTAGTGTTTTTGAACATAAAGCCAACCAAACTGATGTAACATTTTCCGTTAAACAAGTCCAGCTCGACATCATTTGGCAAAAAAGGCAATAAAATTTGTGGGTCAATTTCATAGTTAACCATGATAATGTGTTCCCAATTTGCTTTTAGAAATACTGCCATACTAAATTATATTTTCTTTTTTGATTTTAAATTTCGATTCGGATTGCTCACATGCTTTTTCAAAATTCGTTGCCCTTCTTCTTTTACTTCATCCTTTTTTCTAAAACTCCATACAATATCACTAGCTTTTTTTCTTGTTTCATCAATATTAACAATTGGAAAAGGGTAATCTTTTCCTATTTCACAGTTATAAAATTGTTGTTCAATTGCATTCATTTTCCAAGGTTCGTGAATTAAATTTATAGGGATTTCGCTTAATTCTGGCAACCATGTTTTGATAAATACACCTTCAGAATCGTGTTCTTCAGAGTTTTTAATAGGGTTATAAATCCGAATCGTATTAATTCCTGTAGTGCCAGCTTGCATTTGTAATTGTGGGTAATGAATTCCGGGTTCGTAGTCTAAAAATTGACGCGCTAAGAAGTGTAATTCACGCCAATCCTGCCATAAATTGAATGTAAAAAACGAAACTACCATAGCTCGCATCCGAAAATTAAGATAGCCTGTTGAAACCACACATCTCATACAAGCATCAACTATAGGAATTCCTGTTTTTCCTTCTTGCCAAGCTTGTATATAAATTTCGTTTTTGGGTTTTTGTAAAATATCATATGCTCGATTTACATTTTCAAATTCCATACGACATTCATCTTCAAATTTTTGAATAAAATGACAATGCCAATGCAAACGAGAAACAAAATTTAGAATGGCGCGCTTATTTTTTGAACTTTCGTAATATTGATTAGTATATTGGTAAATCATTCGCATACTGATGTTTCCATATGTTAAATAGGGCGATAAACGACTGCAACCTTTGCGGCTTAAACTGGGTTTTGAAATGTGTTTGCTATAATTAACATAACGTTCTTTGACAAAACTATCTAAATAGCGCCATGCAAAATTTTCGCCGCCTTGCTGAAAATTTTTATTGTGATTTGTAATTTCTTTTGAAAGTTCTTTTCCTCTTAAATTTTCATA
The DNA here is from genome assembly GCF_042677265.1 of Flavobacterium myungsuense. NCBI lineage: Bacteria > Pseudomonadati > Bacteroidota > Flavobacteriia > Flavobacteriales > Flavobacteriaceae > Flavobacterium > Flavobacterium myungsuense. The sequence continues at coordinate 152,110 of NZ_JBHTIZ010000025.1, forward strand.
AAAATTAGTTTCTAAACTTTCTATTTTTAAATTTTTAAGTTCGATAGTTTTAGGAATGTCTCGCATTACATTTTCCCATCGCTTGTCCCAATCACTCCTGGATTTTAGTTTTCGGATAACACCATGCATTTGGAATTGCTTCCAAAAAATTGCATTTTTATCAAATAAATGTTGCATTTGTATATCTCGATCATAAGTAACTTTGTTACCAATTTCTTGATGCGAAAAAACATTTTGAATATCATAAACATTAATTAATTCCTTAAAAACAAACTCAACTTCTTGATGAAAAAAGTAAATTCTGGAAGAAAAAGAATTCAATTTTAATTGCATATCCTGTAACGATTCATATATAAAACGCCAGTGCCGAATATCTGAATCGTCGTAAGCCATTACTGAAGGTTCAAAAAAATAAATTAAAAGTACAGGAATATTTTCTTGTTGTGCCATAAAAAGCGGTTCGTGATCTGTAAAACGTAAATCACGTTTGAACCAAACTATATTTATGGGTTTTCTTGTCAATTTTATTTAATGGATATTAACTCTTTATCTGGTTTTGCATAACTTAGACGGTCTAATTGTATCGTTTTGTGATAACTATCTAAACCTGAGCAGGTAATTGTATTGGCTTTTTCTAAATCGATAAAACCATCTTCGTAAAAACAATTTTCTGGAATATAAATTTGTACAATTTCACCAATAACCATCAATGTATTATTAATAGAAATATCAATCTTTTCTTTAAATTCAACTCCTAACTGAATATTACTTTCAGCTACAAAAGGAGCTAAAAAATTATTCTTGTATTCCTTTGTTAAAGTTGTTGCATCAAATTCAGAAATTGATGCATCATATCTTGCAGAAGTTTGATGGGCTTGCTTGTAAATATTTTCGTTAATGTGATTTACAGTATAAAAACCGGTATCTATAATATTTCGCAAAGTATCACGCTCTGGCGGACTTGGACGAAATATCATTCCTATTAGTGGAGGTTGTGCTCCTATGTGAAAAAATGAGCTAAAAATTCCTAAATTAGTATTTCCACTTTTATCTGAAGTTCCTACTAAGGAAACGCTTTTAAACCCACCTAAACTATTTATGAAATGGACACGTTCTTGCTTTTCCATAGCCATTAAAGCATCTGAAGTGATATATTTTTTCATGAAATTTTATTTGATTACAGGTAAAATTATTTTTCTATTATAACCCACTTTTTGTTGCTATTTAATTTAAAAGTTCCAACATGTTCTTTATTCCACTCTTCTGGAGCGATTAATGATAAAAAATAGACGCCATCGTCTCCAAAATACAAATGATATGTTTCGCCAATAACAGGCTCAAATGAAAATCTAGCATTGTAAACCAATTCGTTCCATTCGTATTCTTTCATTAAATCTTGGTATTGCATTTTAAGTTCATTAAACTTATTTTCAAACTCTTTGTTTACATTACTAATTCCTCTGCTTTTCCATCCTACAACGTCATCCATAATAATGGCCGGCGCTCCTACATTAGTTGAATAAGAAAGTAAATTTGCATTGTATCCTTTTTCTTCAGAAAAAACTACATTATCTGGTTTGTCCTTTTTTATCATTAATTAGGTATTTTATCTTTTAGAAATTTTGTTATTTGTAATTGAACGCTGTAAATTACATTTAAATCGATCTATTCCCTCTACACGTTTGGCAACATGTTTAGTTTTGCAGTTTTCTACACGTTCACGCCACAAAATATAACTTTTAAATTTTAATTCTTTTTTCATTAATGCTTTTACATCGGACTCAGTTAAACCAAACTGAAATTTAATTGCATCAAATGGCGTTCGATCTTCCCAGGCCATTTCAATGATTCGATCAATTTGTGCGATTGTAAAATTATTACTATTTAAAATTTCCATTTATATTTTGTTTAATATAATTGATGCAAAGTTAAACAAATAAATACTATATTCAATAATTTAGAAAGACAAATCTTGATGAATTATTAGAAAAAAATCGCTTATTTTGCATCACTATTTTAAATACAATTATGAAATCGATTCAAGCCAACGGTTATCCTATTTATTTTAACGAACAAGGATATGATTTTTTAAATCTTCACCTTAAAGAAAATAAATATTCTAACTTATTTATTATTGTTGATAGCAAAACAAACGAATTGTGTTTGCCACAGTTTCTTGGTTATCTTGAAACTAATCTTACAATTGAAATCATCGAGTTTGATGCTGGTGAAGCCCACAAAAACATTGAAACTTGTATCCAAATTTGGAATGTTTTGACAGAACTTGGCGCTGATAGAAAAACACTAATTATAAATCTTGGTGGTGGGGTTGTAACTGATTTAGGTGGATTTGTTGCATCAACATTTAAACGAGGAGTCGATTTTATAAATATTCCAACAACGTTACTTGCTATGGTAGATGCATCTGTTGGAGGGAAAAACGGTGTCGATTTAGGGAATTTAAAAAACCAAATCGGAGTTATAAATGTCCCGAAAATGGTTCTTATTGACACTAAATATTTAGAAACTTTACCCAAAAACGAAATGCGATCGGGTCTTGCAGAAATGCTTAAACATGGATTGATTTATGACAAAAATGAATGGGAAAAATTTCTTGATTTAAAAAGTATAGACTTTGCCGATTTTGATGGTTTTATATTTAGGTCTGTGTCGATTAAAAATGAAATTGTCATTCAAGATCCAACCGAGAAAAATATTAGAAAAGCATTAAATTTTGGACATACTTTAGGTCATGCAGTTGAAAGCTATTTTCTGGAAAGCGAAAATAAAACAACTTTATTACATGGTGAAGCAATTGCAGCAGGTATGATACTTGAAAGTTATATTTCTAAAGAAAAAAATTTAATTACTACAGCCGATTATCTTCAGATTAAAAGTACTATCAAATCAATTTTTGAGGATATTCAATTTGAAGAAAATGATTTGAAACCCATCATAGAATTACTGATTCATGATAAGAAAAATGAGTATGGGTCGATACAATTTGCTTTGCTTGACGGAATTGGGAAAATCAAAATAAATCAAGAAGTTGAAAATCAGTTAATTGAAAAAGCTTTTGAAGATTATAAATCTTAACGATTTTTTAATCTAAAGGGTACTAACAAAATATTTTATTTTTTATATTTGCGCTAATGAATAAAAATAAAAACAACCAGAAATTTTCTTTCTTTGTTAATAACACTGTTTCTTCAACCATAGTCAAATTGAGGAATGCATTTGCAATTAAAGGAATTTTAAATTTTGATGTTTTTCATTATTCAAATTTTTATACTGAAAAACTCCAAATTATATATGCAAACATTAGGGTTTGAAAAGAGATTAACATAATTTTTTAATTATTTTTAATCTTAAACTTTTACACCATAATGAATACAAGATATTTTGACCTTATCAATCAAACCTATTATTTCCCTCAGGACGAATTTACTTTAAACAAAGACAATTTACAGTTTCACAACATAGACTTGATGAAATTGGTAGAACAATACGGAACGCCATTAAAGTTTACTTATCTACCTCAAATTTCAAACAACATCAATAGAGCTAAAAGTTGGTTTCGAAAAGCTATGGACACTAACAAATATGAAGGTAAGTACTACTATTGTTATTGTACAAAAAGTTCTCATTTTGAGTATGTTATGAATGAAGCATTCAAAAATAATATTCATATTGAAACCTCTTCTGCATTTGATATAAACATAGTTGAGAACCTTTTAGAAAATGGAAAAATAAACAAAAGCACGTATATCATTTGTAATGGCTTTAAAAGAGACCAATACATAGAAAACATAGCTCGTTTGGTAAATAACGGTCATAAAAATGCTATTCCAATTATTGATAATTATGAAGAACTCGATTTGCTTCAGGCCCAAATAAAAGGAAAATTTAAAATTGGAATTCGAATTGCTGCTGAGGAAGAGCCCAAATTTGAATTTTATACCTCGCGTTTAGGAATAGGTTATAAAAACATCGTTCAGTTTTACAAAAAACAAATTCAAGAAAATAAAAAATTGGAACTCAAAATGTTGCACTTTTTTATCAATACAGGTATCAACGACAATGCCTACTATTGGAACGAATTAGTAAAATGTATAAAAGTATATGTGGCACTAAAAAAAGAATGTCCTTCACTTGACGGATTGAACATTGGAGGTGGTTTTCCTATAAAAAACTCTTTAGCTTTCGAGTATGACTATCAATATATGATAGACGAAATTATCAATCAAATTAAAATTGCTTGCGATGAAGCCGAAGTTGATGTTCCTAATATTTTTACTGAATTTGGATCGTTTACTGTAGGAGAAAGTGGAGGTGCCATTTATCAAATCCTATATCAAAAGCAACAAAATGATAGAGAAAAATGGAATATGATTGATTCTTCATTCATAACAACTTTACCTGATACTTGGGCTATAAACAAACGCTTTATAATGCTAGCTGTAAACCGTTGGAACGACACTTATGAGAGAGTTTTATTAGGAGGAATGACTTGTGATAGTGACGATTATTACAACTCTGAACAAAACATGAATGCTATTTATTTACCTAAATACAACAAAGAAAAACCTTTGTACATAGGATTCTTTAACACCGGAGCTTATCAAGAAACTATAGGTGGTTATGGAGGATTGCATCACTGCTTAATCCCTGAGCCTAAGCACATTTTAATTGATCGAGATAAAAACGGAATCTTAGCTACAGAAGTCTTTTCAGAACAACAAACATCAGAGCAAGTTTTAACTATTTTAGGGTATAATAAAAAATAATTTACTGTTTGCAAATTCAAAAAAAAAGATTTTCTTTGGAGTGTAAATAAATCAAGAAAAAAATCTCAAAAATTGTTTAAAGAGATTAAAAAAAACACAAAATGAGTAAAGGACCTATCAGTCAATTTATAGAAAAACATTACTTGCATTTCAACTCTGCAGCTTTGGTTGATGCAGCTAAAGGTTATGAACAACAATTAGCCAATGGCGCTAAAATGATGGTAACTTTAGCTGGAGCAATGAGTACTGCAGAAATCGGAAAAATATTTGCTGAGTTTATCCGTAAAGATAAAGTTCAAATTATCTCATGTACAGGAGCCAATCTTGAGGAAGACATCATGAATTTAGTTGCTCATTCTCATTATGAGCGAGTACCGCATTACCGCGATTTAACTCCACAGGAAGAATGGGACTTATTAGAGAGAGGTTTGAATCGTGTTACTGACACTTGCATTCCAGAGCACGAAGCTTTCAGACGCTTGCAAAAACACATTTATAAAATCTGGAAAGATGCTGATGACAAAGGCGAACGCTATTTTCCTCATGAGTTCATGTATAAAATGCTATTATCTGGTGTTTTAGAAGAATATTATGAAATTGATTTAAAAGACAGTTGGATGTATGCTGCCGCAGAGAAAAACTTACCTATTATTGTTCCTGGTTGGGAAGATAGTACAATGGGAAATATATTTGCTTCTTATGTTATTAAAGGCGACCTAAAAGCATCTACTATGAAATCTGGAATAGAATATATGACCTTTTTAGCTGATTGGTATCCAAAAAACAGTAAGAACGGGGTTGGTTTTTTTCAAATAGGAGGTGGAATAGCAGGTGATTTCCCAATTTGTGTTGTACCAATGTTGTATCAGGATATGGAAATGCATGATGTTCCTTTTTGGAGTTATTTCTGTCAGATTTCAGACTCAACAACCAGTTATGGCTCTTATTCTGGAGCTGTACCCAATGAAAAAATTACTTGGGGAAAATTAGATATTAAAACCCCGAAATTTATAATTGAATCGGATGCTACTATTGTAGCGCCATTAATTTTTGCTTACTTACTAGATTTATAATTTATGAAATCGACATGATTCCAAATCGCAAACATAAATGAAGAATGTCGATACCATATTCCTATAAAAAACAAATATTACCTACATATGAAAAGAATTATTGTTGATTATTCAAAACTTACAAACGAAATCCTAACCCTTCTTGTGGAACGTTTTCCTGACGGATATGATGACTCAAATATAATACGATTTAGAAATGCTCAAAACGAACTTATTGAAGCAGTTGAAGTTAGAACAGACGATACAATTTACTTAGTAAAAGTGAGTACAAAACTAGCCAGCAGATTAGAAAAATTTGATGAAGACGATGATATTGATGATATTGTTGAACCAATTGATGTGATAAAAGGAATTGATTTAGATGATGATGTTTCTGATGACGATGATGAAGAAGAGAATGATTTAACAAAAGACTCTGACGATTCAAGTAATGAAGAAGATGATGACGATGACGATGAGGATATTGATAACCTAGAAAATATCGTTGATGAAGACGATGAAGACGAAGATTAGATTTTAGATTAAATTAGATTTTATAAAAAAACAGTTGTTAGAAATTTCTAGCAACTGTTTTTTATTTGAAATCATTATTTTAAACGTATATTTAATCATTTATAACATTAATTAACAATACCCTTTTAATAAAAAACCGCTTCAAATTTTAAATTTGAAGCGGTTAAAAAATTAAATAAAACTATTTATTATTTCTTAATTATTTTTTTAGTCGCTATACCGTTAACTGTATTAATATTCATCATATAAATACCAGCAGATAAATTAGAAATATTTATTTGAACTTTAGATTGATTATTGAATTTAGACTGATTTAAAACTCTTCCGTTTAAATCAACTATACTTATACTATTTACTGAAACGTTATTATTATTTGAAACAGTAATAATATCTGATGCTGGACTTGGATACACTTCAAAACTACTAGATAAGAAATCTTCTCTTGATAAAGGAATAGTAACAGAAACACCATCTAAAAGAAGCGCACCATTATTAGTTGCAGTTTGAGCTGCACTAGTACAATTAAAACCTAAATAATAAACCCCAGTTGAAGGAACATTAAAAGTATATGATTGTAATACATATGCATCTTCAGCGTCTGTAGCGGCGCCAATATTGTTATTAGTACCGATAATTGTAGTTTGAGCAGCTATCGTTTTATCTGTTCCTATACTAACTACTAAATTACTTACTCCTCCATTACCAGTAAGTTTAAACTCCCTCACATAATATTTAATTGTAACTGTAGTACCCTCTACCAAATTTAAACCTCTAGAATACAACCAAGAATTAGTTGCTATACCTTCAGTACCAAAACAAGATGCAATTGCACTCCCGTCTTGTGCAAGTTCTTCACTACCAGTAACGTCTGAAATATCCCAAACTTCAGTGTTATCAACAGTAGAAACTGGAGCTGACCATCCACCAGAACCTAATGTAGCTGTTTCAAAACCATACTCATAATCTAAATCAGCTGGTGTAGATAAAGTAGTATAAAAAGTGTAAGGCCCTTGCCAACCACTATTCGAAGTTCCACCACAATTTGCTTTAATATAAAAAGAATAACCTGTTCCTGAAGTTAATGTTGTATAACTAATAGTAGCATCACTAACATTTGTGACAGTTCCGTTACCTTGAACAAAACCTTCATCACCTAGCTCTACGTCATAATTATCTGATGAATCTGTCCAAATAAAGGAAGCTGCGTTATCAGTAACTGCTTCTGTCAAACCTATTTCATCTGTAGTCTTACAACCTGTAATACTCACATCATCCATAGACACAACATCAGCATCTTGAGCTACATATTGGAATTTAACTTTTACATCAGATTCACCAACAAAATCAGCTAGATTAAGATGCAATAAAAGTTCCTCGTAGTCTACATAAACTCCGTAATCTTCTTCAACCCATATTTGGTTCCATGTGGTTCCGCCATCTTTTGAGACACTAATTAAAAAATCTCCGTTTGGATTTGGAGTTACCATAAATTCAAGCCCAAGACTAAGAGTAACATTTAAGAAAGCAGATGAATAACCCACAAGACTAAAAGATGGTGTGATAAGAGATTCGTCTTGAACTTCATCAATCCAATTTACAAAAGCTGAACTCCCGTCAGTATCCCAATTATTTGTAGCGTTAGTGTTTTGAACAGTCCAACCAGTAGGAGGAAACACTTCACCATCAAAAGATTCGTTTGCTAATGCAACCTGACCGTAAGATAAATTTGTCAAAGCAAGCATTATTGTTAATAGTAATAGTTTTTTCATAATTATTTTATAAGATTAAATTAATAATGTTGCAAATATAACAATACTTTTATCTTTACAATAAAATTTGATGTTGAAAATTTTATACAAAAAGGTTAATTAACTAATTACAAAAAATTATTAGAACGAAAAATTACAAATTATAATGACAAAATATTAAAAAAAGACATTTAAAGAGTCAATCACTACACCCTTAAATTAGTTAAAAACTGTTATATTACTGAAATAATTGAAATTAAATTCAAAAAATTAATTTATTATCTAAATATCAATGATAAATTAATAATATGTTAATAATTATAAATATAGCTCAAAAAATTGAATTTTTAAACTAAAATGTTATATTTGCAAATTATATGTTAAATTCAAACTTTTACGAGCTTAAATATTCAAAACAATTATGAAAAAAAGTTTACTATTACTATCAATTTCTTTATTAGCAATAACAACTACTATTGCACAGAATAAAGTAAAAAAAGAAACTCCAAAAAAAGAGACAAACGATGCAACTATAAAAAGCAACACCTTCAATAGATGGACTGTCGAAGTAAGTGCTGGTAGAAGTAAAGGAATAAAACCATACAACGACGGTTATTTTGGCAGCAATTCAAATGATTATCTAGGAACACTTGGTTTCAATTCTTATAGTGCTGGTGTTAGATATATGTTCAGTCCTAAATTCGGACTAAAATTAGATTTTAGCTCCGATTTGTTAAAAAATCCTGTGTCAGATCCTAGTGATGATAACAAAAGTCTACCATTTAAAACTCAACAGTATCGAGTTTCAATTCAAGGGGTTGTTAATGCAGCGAGACTATTTGACATAGAAAATGAATTAGGAAGATTTAATTTTCTTGTTCATGGAGGTTTGCATTTGAGCCAACGAACGCCAAAACTTGAAACATTACCAAAATACAACAGTACAGAAGATGATGGCGGGATTGTTTTTGGATTATCCCCAGAATTTAGAGTTTTTAAAAATTTCTCTATTATAGCTGATTATAGCGTTCTTTATAACTTTAGACAAAACTATGCTTGGGATGGTAATTATTCTGCAACAGAAAACAATCTTTACGGACAAATGGCTTCTGCAACTATTGGTCTAACCTACTCATTTGGAGAAAATAAAATGCACGGAGACTGGGCAAATATTGTTACTAAAGAAATGCTAGCTGTAGAAGCTCTTGATAAAAAAGTGGGTGATATAGAAAAATTAATGGATGATAGTGATAAAGATGGTGTTCCTGACTATTTAGATGTTGAAAATAACTCTATTGCAGGCGTTGCGGTTGACACTAAAGGAAGAATGGTTGACACTAACAAAAATGGTGTTCCTGATGAGTTAGAAAAGTATTTAGCTAATAATTATTCAGACAAAACAGAAACTAACACAATTCTTGAAGGAGCTAAATCTGAATCAAAATCTGAATTAATTAAAGATTTAGTTAATAAAGGTTATGTTGCGGCATATTTTGAATTTAATGCTTCAAAACCTACAGATATGTCATCTGACGGTATTGGATTTATTTTAACTTATTTGAGATCAAACCCAACTTCAACAGTAGATATTATTGGATATGCTGATGAAATTGGAAACAGTGATTATAACATTAAATTGGCAAATAAAAGATCTAAGGCTGTAAAAGATATATTAATAAAGTCTGGAGTAAATCCTTATAGACTAAATATTATACCTGGAGCAGGTACTGATAGAGGAATTGATAAATCAGTGGATGCTAAATCTCCAGAAGCGAGAAGATTAGTTAGGAAAGTTGTTTTTCAAATTAAATAATAAACTTAACTAATTAAAAAAAACTCTGATTATAAAAAATCAGAGTTTTTTTTTGGTAATGTGGTCAAAAATGGTTGGTGAATTTTCATTTTAGATTGCTTATATTTCAACATCAAACTGAAGAGGAAGTTGGCTCTGCTGAGGAGCAACCAACCAGCAATAAGTTTGATGATTATACGATAATTAAAAGGATAGTTTTTTAGCTATCCTTTTTTATTAATTATCGGCAATCTGATATGGCTAAAGAAAACCTACTTTACGTTTGGTTTTTATAATATAAATACCATTTTAAGAAGTTCTTTCTGTTGGCTAAACTTAATCCTCTATGAATATTCAAGTCGCCTTTTAAGTGTCCGAAAAAGGATTCTAGAGAGTTTGTTGAGTTTGGTATTTTGTCGTCCTTCAGATACAGGAACATATTGGGTAAATATTTCTTGATTACGGTAAATGATCTTCTGACCATTTTATAAGTGTACCAATATCTTCCCGTTTCAATATTATACGATTTTTGATTGATAAAATCTCTATATTGTTCTTCCCACTGGATAAGTTCAATAAGCCATAATTGACGTTTATATTCAGAATTGATATGATGAATTTTAACGGCTATTTGCTTGAGTTCAAAACCAGATTTATGTTTTGGATTCTGTGTAAGCCATATTCTGCACATTCTTGAAATATGCACCAAACACCTTTGGAAAGGCACTTTCGGACAGACTTTTTTGATGGTTTTGACAGATGATTTGTCTCCATCGGATGTGATACTTTTTATTTTGATCCCTAAATTCAATAGGTTTTGCAAGTCTTCGGCAATTTCTTCAAAATGTTCTCCATTGGTCATCCTGTAAAGCTTAAATGAAAGTTTCTATAAACTACCAGACAGACATCATTAGGAAAATAAGTTCCATCAATTATCAGGTAAATTTTATCCGTGTAACTGAATTCCAAAACAGGTGCTTTGCGTAACATTCTAGAAAAATAACGTTGTAATGTACTTTTGCTGTAACCTGATTCGAGTGAGATTTTATCAAATGTATCTTTGCCAATTATCCAGTTTTTGAAACAAATTTCATTGTTCGAATCTGAAACAGATTTATTGCTGGAAGTGAATAATTGACCGCAATCTTTACACTTGAATCGTTGTTTGCTTTCCCTTATTCCCCATCTAATTGTTTGAAGACTTTTACACGTTGGACAGCGCATTTTTTTGAGTTTTTCATAAATAAAAAAAGTTTATTGAAACGAATTTCAATAAACTTTCGGGAATATCATATTTTACAATGCTTCACAGCATTTTTACCAACCATTTTTGACTATTAAACCTTTTTTTTATTATTAAAACATATATAAACACTTGTTGATGAAGGATAAAATATTTTAACAACATTACAAATTTAAATCAAGGCATAAAGTATTCATATTTTTATTATTTTCAAACTCCAACTTATTTTTTTACATAAAGAATTAAATACCTAAAATACTTGCAAATTTCTAAATTAAGTTCTTTGCGAAAGATTTAAAAAAATAATATAACTTTCTCATCTATGTCTTGATTCAAAATAAATTTTATCAAAAGCGTCTTAAAATTCTTGAATCTAAATTCTTTATTAGAATCCGAAACAGATTAAGATTAAATCTATGCTCTCAATAATTGTCCATAAAAAATCTTTAATCCAAATCTATACTTATTTTGGTTCATTTCTAGTATAATTATTTGAAGATTTACAAGTTCGACACTCTATTTTTTTTTAATTTTTCATAAACCCGTTGGGTGTAATTATTTGAAGTAAAAAATACTGATTAGATATTGCTCAAGATACTGAAATTCAGTATCTTGAAGTCGC